>DAIQBE010000622.1:0-2398 GCA_036781325.1 Leadbetterella sp.
TACTTCCGCCCCCTTGAGAGGAATTAACCACCAAAGACCCTTTTTTTAAGGCTACACGGGTAAGTCCTCCAGGTGTTACATAAATTTCTTCTCCAAACAATATATAGGGTCTTAAATCTACATGCCTCCCTTCAATATCACTATCAACTAAACAAGGAGATGTAGAAAGTGAAATAGTAGGTTGAGCAATATAGTTTCTAGGATTAGCTTTTATTCTCTCTCTAAACATATCCTGCTCAGCTTTTGTTGATTTTGGACCTATTAGCATTCCATACCCTCCCGCCTCATTTGCTTCTTTCACCACTAACTTCTCGATATGTTCCAAGACATAAGCTCTACTTTCGTCTTCACCACATAAATATGTTTCAACATTTGGAATAATAGCATCCTCTCCTAAATAATATTTTATCATCTTGGGTACATAAGCATATACTACTTTATCGTCCGCTACACCAGTTCCTAATGCATTTGCTAAACCTACATTTCCTTTTTTATAGGCATTAAATAGATTGGGAATACCAATCATCGATTCTTTGTTGAAATTTAAAGGGTCAATAAACAAATCATCTAATCTTCTATAAATTACATCGACTGTTTTAAAACCTTTTGTAGTTCTCATTTTTACTTTATCATTTTCAACCACCAAATCCCTATAATCTACCAATTCAACCCCCATTTGTTGAGCTAAAAATGAATGTTCATAATAAGCAGAATTATAAATACCAGGCGTTAAAACCGCAATTGTAGGCTCAGATTTACCTGATATAAAACTTAATACATCAAAAAGCTTTTCAGGATATTCAGATATTGACCGAACTTTTGCCTTAGAAACCAATTTAGGCAATACCTGTTTTGATAACTCCCGTCCTTGCAACATATAAGAAACTCCACTTGGACACCTTAAGTTGTCTTCCAATACTACAAATTGCCCTTTTTCGTCTCTTATTAAATCAGAGCCTGTAATATGAATAAAAACATCTTTAAGTGGTTTTATTCCCATACATTCTTTAAGATAACCTTTAGATGAAAAAATTACTTCTTTTGGAATAATTCCATCCTTTAATATTTTTTGATCTGAATATATGTCTTTTAGGAATTCATTTAATGCAAAAATCCTTTGGATTAATCCTTTTTCTAATTTACTCCAATCTTTTGCATTTATTACTCTTGGTATTATATCAATAGGAATAATTCTTTCAGTGCCTCCTTCCTCAGAATACACGTTAAAGGTAATCCCCATATTAATCATGGCCATTTCTAAACTTTTTTGCTTAGATTTTAATTCTTCAACACTTAGTTTATTGATAAATTCATAAATCAATTCATTCCCTTTTCTTGGAGTATTTCGTTCATTGACAAGTTCATCAAAGAAGGAGTTTGTTTGGTAATCTGAAAAATTATTATTCATTTTTTCTTTGGTTAAATTAGCTTACTACATACAAATAGTAATATTTTTGTGTTAAATAATTCAAGTGGAATATTGAAGGGTTCAAAATACAAACTATTTTTTTTCTTTTTACTATCCTATCCAATTTTTTCTCAAAATTTTTCAGGAATTGTAGGTAGCAATTATATAGGAGGCAATGCGATTGCCATTAATCCAGCAAATGCTGTGGATACAAGAGAAAAATTTTCTTTTAACTTGGGAAGTGGGGCTTTTGAATTTCAGAATAACTATGCTAGGTGGAAGGCTCCTTATTCGTTTCTAAATTTTATTACTCAGAATGTACCATCAGAATATAAAAATAGCAATGGAACTTTAATTCTTTGGCGATCAGAATACATAACTACAATAAATCATAAAAAAAAGGTAAACATGTTTGCAAATGCTGAATTAAAAGGGCCAGCATTTCACTTAGATTTTAAAAAAATAGGTTTAGGCATTGCTGCTGGAGTACGTTATCGATTTTTAACTTCAATAAGCCGAAATTCTCCAGAAGTAGGACTTGCAATTGTAGAGGGAACAAAATCTACTAATCTAATTGGGAAAACATTTGATAATCAAAAAATAGTTCTAAACAGTGGTTATTATAATGAATTTTTTGGCTCTTTAGCAAAAGTCATTTTAAAAGATGATGAAAGATTTTTGAAGGTTGGAATAACCGGAAAATATTTTATAAGTGATATGGCAGTTAATATTTTAGCGAATAATTTTGCTTTTAATGTCGTAACTTCTCCTACAGATATTAAAAAACAAAATATTAATCTGCCTTACACAGAAGCAACTTATGCTTTGGCAAGTATTCATAACGGCTTAAATGCGGCAGTTTTTACAAATCAATTGACAAAATTTTCGGGAATAGGGAAAGGATTTGGTGGAGATTTAGGCTTAATTTATGAATTTAGACCTGATTTTATGTCATTTTCTAGAAATAATAATGGGAAAGGATTTACAGAT
>DAIQBE010000623.1:0-2389 GCA_036781325.1 Leadbetterella sp.
TCTATTTTCATGTCTTTCAAACTATGGATCAACCAGGACCATTCGGCATCGGCATCGGCTTCCAATTCATCATAAATAACCACTAAGCCCTGTTTCATTAAAACAATATGGCGGTAGAACTTCTTTAAACCATAATCTTCCTTCGTCTCTACACTCTGATAAGCATTTGACGCATCCCCTTTGATATAGGCCATCTGTTCGCCCTGTAAAAACCGACTGAAATAACCATACGCTTCTGCACTGTAAGGTTGCCCTTCGCCATTGATGAGTATTCCATTTTGGCTTTTGGTGTGCTTGCTCCAGCCCAAACGGTGCGGGTCGTCCATGGCTACTTTATAGCCTGTGCGATAAAATAGGCGTTTGCCGCCAACTAAAATATTGAAGGTGTTTTGGTCGCTCAGAATATGACCATACGCCCCAAATGGACTTGAACGCATGGCTACCATGATGTCTTTGTCCGAATGTTTCAAGTTGGTATGTAAAGCTGCCACACCTACTTCTTTTGACAAATTCCCCATCGGTAACTCTATGGTTTTAGTGGCAGATGGTATAGGTAAAACACCAAAATTCAGCAATCTAAACCACCTGAGTGTTGGCTCTTTTGACAAGTCAATGGGCTGAACTTTCTGCATCTGTTTCGCATACCAACTGAATTGGGCATTTTGGGTTAGTTGAGCCATCACTTCTGCGTAAGCTGCATAGGAAGCTGGAGGCTCAAATAACTCTTCTGTATTATCGCCGTACCCATCAGCAGAAGATGCTGGCGGAAAGTTATAAATCAACCAATTGGCATTGTTGGTGTACCAAGGATGAGCTTTGATAAAGTCAAATCCCGTATAGCTTTTGATTTTGTTAGGAATTTCCACCAGCACTTCCATATTCATCTGAAAATAATAGGCGCCTTCTGCCCAACCGCCTTCCAAACCACCTAAGACAGGCGACCTGGCCAAAAACAAGTCGTAGGCGTAAGCAAGCCAATGGGCGGCATCGGGTTCATGTTTGTAAAGAGCCAAAGAGGTTTTAAAAAACTCATTCAAAAGCAGTTGCCAAACATGGCCACTAAG
This sequence comes from Leadbetterella sp., assembly GCA_036781325.1. Classification (GTDB taxonomy): domain Bacteria; phylum Bacteroidota; class Bacteroidia; order Cytophagales; family Spirosomataceae; genus Leadbetterella. The sequence goes on from DAIQBE010000623.1 coordinate 1,065, forward strand.
TACTTTTGATTCAATGTTGTTTACCCAGCTTTTATAAAAACCCTCTGCTCTTTCTTTGATTGCTTTTTGTAAAACATCCCGTTGTTCAGGCTTTAATTGGTCATAAAATGTATCGAATACCAATGCCATATCATACATACACATTCCATCTGTAAAATCGCGAGATGCTGAAATACCTTTGGCATCCCATTTCGCTACTTCGAGGGCTATACTTATGGCCTTTTCTGCATAGTGTTGCTTGCCTGTTAGCAAATAAGCCTGGCAAAGGGGCAAAACCATTTGATTTAATTCGTTGCCCAAAGCCACCACAGCATCTGACATCAATTTTTTATTCTGTTTTTCTTCTCCTGCAATGGCGGTAGGCTGTGCATCATTCTCTGTCAATAGCTTTTGGTTGAGTGCCTTATCTGCTTCTGTCCTAATAGCCAATGCATCTGCTGTTTGAGATTGTTTTTTGAGTTTCTGGTCGAAATTATTGAGTAATATACGCGGATGCTCAGCAGGAATTTTTACTAAAAATTGACTCGCTGTAGGCGATACCATGTTTAAAGCTTGTGGTGTAACCTTAAAATAATTTACCGCCGACCATTCCTTACCGGCAACCCTATATCGCCAATACCAAGTACCTATTGCTAATGATTGGTGTGGATTAAAAACTGCCCCCAGTAAGCCCTCGGCGTGAAGTGTAGTGTTCACATTAAAATCAGCATCTTGGGCCAACTGAATATCATATTTCACCTGCTTCCCTTTTTGGTAAGGCCATCTCAAAATTGGGGCATTGAAGGTTACCTCCGCTCCATTGGTGGGAACAATTTCTTGCAAAAACATGGTGTGTATGGCTTTATTTTGGGCTATTCCAAAATAAGAGGTTGACAACAACATGTAATAAACTACTATTCTTGCAAACATAATTTGATAGTTAGTATAGGGAATGAATATTTCTCTTACTTGCTTTAAGATTACCAAACTTCACCTAATTTATTTCTTTGCTCAGTTGGTGAATGGTTCCTTGAATAGATCCTGACAGCGGTTCCCCCTTTGTATTCTTAATTTTGTAATCTATCGTAATTACATCTACTTTTTCTAAATTTTCAATACTTAAAAAAATGCTATTTGACGAAGTTTTAGCATTTGTTATTTTTAAAACTTTTTGGTTTAGCCTTTCAGAGCCATATTTTTTACTTCTCAATAATTGCCATGTTTTTATTTCATAATTTGAACTATTATTTCCTGAGATTGGATCTATTAGAGAATCAAAATTCAGCTGAATACCTTTTTCAAGTACCTTCATTTTAATTGGTATCGGTATCGTTTTTCCAGTGTAG
>DAIQBE010000624.1:0-2384 GCA_036781325.1 Leadbetterella sp.
TGTAAGTCAAATCATAAGGAGTGACACTGGATAGAAAAAAATTTGAAGGTTGAAATATATCAAAAAAAACATGCAAAATCAGGGTAATCCTCACCTAATTTGTGCTTTTAAGAAGATTTAATACAAAAAGTTAAACCTTCAAGGACATATAAGTCATTAATTTTAAATCAATTAGTTTTTAATAAATTTCATTGAACTCAAAACTTGTTTATTTTTCATCACTTTTATAATATAATTCCCTTTGGCTAAAAAATCGATATTAATTTTTCCTCCTGCCCAAGGGGTCGAATGTAGTTTTTGACCCAAATAATTATATATTTCTATTTCCATCTCCTCACTATCGCTATTAATCTTGAGATAGTTATCTGCGGGATTGGGATAAATAAGTAAATTTTGATTAAGGTTGCTGGGCTGTGTGCCGGTAACGATAAGTTTACAAAAATTTGTCAGAAATTGCTTGTCATAATGGAGGTTAAAATACTGGTTTGCCGTAGTTGTCAAAGTTTCTATCAAAATTTCTCTTGTGGTGTTATTGAATCGAATGTCTTGATTTAATTCAATTTGGATGGCATCTATTTTTCCTGCATTATCTCTAGAGCCATGTCTTTGGGTATTATAACCACCGTCAAAATATAATTGGTTGGGTAGGGGGAAAGGGTCAGAAAGGCTTGGAATAGATGGGAATCCTTTAGTGGCAAGCAAAGTGCCAAAACTATTTTGACCTCTTAAAACCTTGGAATGTGATAAGCCTTCCAAATTATTTTGAGCTAGTGACCTGATGCTACTTTCTTTGACGTACGTATTTGTATTTAAAACGGAATCAGAAAGTCGTAATTCTGTAGCGCTTAATAGGTACCCCAGCTCAATTTTCTGGATGGAATGCCCATGCCCATGAATATCTAAGAAAAGCCCTTTGCCATAATCAGTAATGGCTTTAGTCTTGGCAGATTCTATAAATTTATGATAGGCATACCAAGATTTTTCTACTCTTTGATTTCCATTTGCTGCTTCACCAATGTCACGATTTGCATCAAACTTTGATCTATGTAGCAGATTAATAATTACATGCGGATAGCAACCCGTTTGTTTCAAAAATGAATTATACATGCCTTCCGCAATTGTTTTGGTCCATGCATCATTTTCTAAAACACATCCATTGCAAATCCTATCTGGAATAATACCTGGTTCCATATTTCCCCCATGTGGAGCAGAAATGATGATGGGGAGGTTTCCTGCTCGATATTCTACATAACCTAAGGAATCAAAATACGTTTTGCCAGGTATAAATGTCTGAGCAAAAATTATATTAGGAATAATTAATAGAAGAACTGCACTTTTTAGAATACATATTTTCATAATAATAGATTACAATTAGGTTCTTTTTTTGAAATTTAGTCTAATTTCTGTAATTTTCATGATGGATAAATTTAGGAATTCTACTAATTTTCATTAATAACTTCTAGTAGTTTTTCTCAGATTTAATTTCTTTTTTTATCTCTTTTTTGCATGGCCCATTTATGCTTTTTGAGTTTTTTTAAGGTTTAAACTTAATTAAAATTTAGTACTATATCCAATTCTAATTACCTGTGTTTCGTAATAGTCGTTGCTACTGTAGGTAAATCCTTGTCCATTTATCTCTTTTTTGATAATCATGGTATTTAGTATATCGCTTGCATTAAAAAAGAGTTCGCTTTTTCCTTTTTGAATTCCTTTTTTTAGGCCAAGATCTAAAGAATACCGTGCTTTTATTTTCCCCTGTGGAATAATATCAGGTGCCAAATATATGCTCGTTAACTGAAAGTCCAAATTCTTCGGAAAATGGAAGGTGTTGTTCCATTTTAAGTTACCCGAAAACATTTCTTGTTGTTTGGCAGAAAATGTGTGTTTGCTTGGATACTTATTCTCAATTGTAAAGGCGTTAATTTGATTTCGATAGGCATTTAGATTGAAATTGAATGAATACAATTTAGAAAATTCATGAGCTAAAACCAATTCAACTCCTGTATTAAAGCTTTTATTTACGTTTTGGAAAGTGGCATAAATCAAATTACTAGGCGGCACAGTAGTTGATATTCTTGTAATTGTTCCGTCGGCAAATCGGTGATAAACTGCAGTATAAAGACTTCCTTTATTCCAATTTGTTTTGAAACCCAATTCCAATAGGTTGGTAAATTGAGGCCTCAAAGCAGGATTTCCGACCTTGATAATCTCTGCATCATCATATTTTGGGAAAATTCGAATATCTACTTCGTTGGGTCTGTCCACTCTTCGGTTATAGAAAAACGAAAGTTTTTTAGAATCGTTTATTTTATAGGCAAAACGCAAATTAGGAAATGGTTGTGTATAGGTGTAGCCATCACTTTTGTAAACACTATGATTTGGAT
>DAIQBE010000625.1:0-2370 GCA_036781325.1 Leadbetterella sp.
TTTTTGATTACGAATTACTTCAATAGGAATCGATGGTTTCCAATTGGAAGATTGAACAATATCAAGTAATTGTTTAAGGTCTTTGAGAGTTTTGCTATCCGCAATTCTTATTACATCTCCCTTTTCAAGACCTGATTTTTTAAGTAAATTATCTGCCCCGAGTGTTACTAATATTACTCCCATTTCATCGGGTAAGCCATAGGCGGATCTATCTCCTAGGCCTTCAATTGCTCTTATTTCACCTCCCATAAATGGAATTATCGCTGATTTATTTGCCAATAGTTCATTTAATTTTAGATCTGGAATCTTCGGTTGGCGAGCCAATTTTTTGAGTTTTGGGCTTGTTACTCCAAAATTATCCATCTGGAAATTTTCAAATCCGATTTCAAATATTTTAGAATTGGCCTTAACTCGAAAATCTGCTAAAACTGGGTTTTCAAATTCTGGAATTAGCACTATGCTGTGCAAGTCAGTTTTATTTTTTTGAGCATCAGCCAAAGCATTTTCGTCCGGAAAAGCATTTAAGTCTATATTATTTCCCCAGTCATTTACTACTATTGGAAAATATTTTTTTTGAACAATGTTGTGTTTAAACACATCGCTACTGTTATTGAACCAAACGTGTGGATGGAATGAATTATTTATCATTATGTTATTTTCCACCTTTCTAAAGAACCCCTCACGAAGTTTTATACCACCATTTAAACACAAATTATTATAAATGTGATAATTACTACTGCCATCATCAAGGTCAATGTCCCAGCCATGGTCGCATCTAAAACGATTGTTGTGAATAGTCACTGTCTTTTGAGCATCTAAGCCTATAAGTTCAGGATGTGCCGCCGTCATTTCGTCCATAATTTTGCGTTTTGGGTGCCAAAGTCGATCTCTACCCCAAGAATTAAAAGAACCATGGTCGCCGGTTTCCTGAACGGTATCAAACACATCGTTATATTCAAAAATGTGTCCTCCCCAAGCCCCACTACCAATGTTTATTCCAGCACGTGGTACATCATAAATGCTATTGTGGCTTACCAAAATTTCTGATGACATCTCGATGTGTACTCCTGTTGATTGTTTTTCAACTTTTCCAATGCTATAAATAAGGTTATCAGAGGCGGTACATTGGCGTGGATATTTCTCGTTTTTAGGCCCCGGAGATTTGTCAAGGTTTTCGTAAGGAATAAAAAAATCGTATTGAAAAGTAGCTGAGCGCACAGCTGAAGTGTCTCCTACAAAACAAATTGCACTTGCCCCTAGGTCATGAAAAAGAGAGCTTTTTATAGTGGAATTTTTATTATAACGACTGAAAAATACTGCATTTCCACCCATATTGCTAAATTCACAATCTGAAATCACACAGTTTTCTGTATTTTCTAATAGCAACGCTCCTCCACGGTAAATACGCCAGTCGCTTCTTAAAAGTGGCTCATAAGCCTCCATAAAAGTTCGTTCATTATGTTGAAACTTTATGCCCGAAATTTTTATATTTTTTAAAGGGTTTTGCTCTGTGCCTATTATTTCTACACTGTGTTTTAGATTTGAAGCCTCAAAAATCGCATTATTGGGGTAGATTCCTGGGCTTGGATAGTAGTAAAGCGTTTTATTGTTTTTGTCATAATACCATTCTTTTGGGCTATCTAAAGCCTCAAATGCGTTTTCAACAAAACGATAGTTTTTATGAAGCGGAGCGGGGCGGTTGTTTTGCCAGCCTCCGCTCCAAATTATTTCCTTATTTTTTATTTCATTAACTTGATAATGAAAACTTCCCCATTCGCCTTGGTGCAAGGCATGTACAAAAGCACCTTTTGGGTTTTTCCAAGATTTTAGTTTTTCAAGAGCATCAGCTGCAAAACCCTTGAAGTTTTTGATGGTGGAATCATAATTGGGATATCTAGCTAATATTTGCTCTTGATTATTTAAAAAAAGCTGTTCGAAAGGATCGCAATCCAGTGAAGCCATCCATATTTTTTGGTCAAATCTTACCCATTTCAAATTTAGTTTTTTACCAGCACTCACAATTGCTTTATTTCCTATTATGCTCAATTGTTTTTCTGCCCAATCTTTATTGCTTAATCTGATAGTTTTGGTAAGATAGTATTTCCCTTTTTCAATATAAATTTCTACTTGCTTATTTTTCGATTTCGATGCTTGAGTTAATGCAAAATCAATACTCGCAAAAGAGGTATTCCTTTTGCCATGAGTTGTCAAATCTTTACCCACATTTGATACATAGAAACGCTGGACATCAACACTCTGTGAAAACGAATGTTCCAAACAAAACAGAAAGATAAGTAGAATATATATTCTCATGAACTTATTGTTTTTTCGCACGGTTTATTGTCTCCAGCTGTGCTTTACTTTCAGCTT
>DAIQBE010000626.1:0-2363 GCA_036781325.1 Leadbetterella sp.
GTTTCTCCTCCCCAACGATCCTCATAAAAACCTCTTATTGCAATACTTGCTTCTCTATTTTTAAGTCTTTGGAAATTCCATTTATTAAATACCGATACTCTGTTTTGTAAAGTTAAATCAGTGAATCCATCCGTATTGTGATCGATTGGTTTCCCATATTGATAGGTATTAATTCCAACTAAACTACTTGCTCTCTTACTATTAAACCTAAAGCCCAAATCAGCATTAAATTCTCCCCAGCTTGTGCTAAAAGCATCAGCTGAAAACCTCGGAGCATTTTTAGTGTTTTTAGTTATTATATTTATCAATCCTCCTATAGCCTCAGAACCATAAAGGGTGGACGCAGGTCCTTTTACGATTTCAATTCGCTCAATTAAACTATTAGGAATACCCGATAATCCATAAACTGTTGAAAGCGACGAAACTATTGGCATTCCATCAATCAAAATCATCGTATATGGTCCTTCTAATCCATTGATATGTATGTCGCCTGTGCTACATACATTACAATTTATTTGAGGCCTAACTCCGTTAACATTTTGGAGCCCATCAAAAATACTAGAAGTTGGATTTTTAAATAAAAACTTAGGAGTGATAATATCTACAGGAACTGCACTTTCTAATTTACTCATCTCTTTCATATTACCCGTAACCACAACTTCTTCTAAGACATTTTGGTCAAGAGATATCAGAAGGTTTAGAATGGTATTGGCTTTCAAATCTATTTTTATATTAATAGTTTTATATGAAATAGAAGATACCTGAAAAGTATAAATTCCTTCTTTTAAATTATTTATGCTATAAAACCCAGAGGTATCGCTAACAAAACCTTGTTTAGTCTCCTTTATAAATATGCTTGCCCCAATCACTGGAGTTTTTGATTCTTTATCCAGAACTTTTCCTGAAATCATTAGTTGAGCTTGAAGTCCAAAACTCAAAGAAAAAAATAGTAATATTAGTTTAATTGTATTCAAAATCTTTAAATCGCTCAAATATGTTAGACACTACTAAAATTGAAAATACAAATGTAAATAATAAAGTTAGAGTATTCTAACTTTTATGAGAATAATTTAAAAAATAGGGTCTTAAATCAATATTATAGTACATTTTTTTATTTAAGGTAAACATTCTTTCATAAAATTTAAATCTATAATATCCTATATGTATGCAAGCAAAAAGCCACAAAATCATTGTAAAATCAATAAAAAAAACAGAGAAAATATTCAAGGATTTTAAAAAAACTTTAATAAATTTGGAAAAGAATGGCATTTTTTCTACCCCATAAACTATATTAAAATTTAAGCTTGACGATGAAGATGCTACAACAGGAAGATCCAATCCAAACTTTGCACTTATTTCCTATTCTGGACCAATTACTTATTGACCTTTTGAAATCATTAAATGCAGAAGAATGGCATTTGCCAACAATTGCAAAACTCTGGACTGTAAAAGATATCGCATCTCATCTTCTTGACGGCAATTTAAGGACGCTATCTTTTTCCAGAGATAACTATTATGGAGAAACTCCCACTAACATCAATTCTTACCAAGACTTAGTCTCCTACTTAAATCTATTAAATTCTTCTTGGACTAATGCTACCAAAAGACTAAGTCCAAATGTTCTGATAGAGCTTTTAGAAATAACAGGGAAACAATTTATGGAGCATTTAAAAACTTTAAATCCAGAAGAAACGGCCATTTTTCCTGTGTCTTGGGCAGGACAAGACCAATCAAAAAATTGGTTTCATATAGCAAGAGAATACACCGAAAAATTTATCCATCAGCAACAAATAAGGGAAGCTGTCGGAAAGCAGGCATTATTCACAAAAGAACTATTTTACCCATTCATTGAAACATTAATGCAGGGACTTCCATATACCTATCGAAATGAAATCGTAGATACTGGGACTGCAATTACGGTAAAAATTCTATCCGACATGGGTGGCAATTGGACAATAAAAAAAACAGAAACCAATTGGATACTAACCAAATCTAATGATATTCAAGCCAATTCTACTGTTAGTATTAACCCAGAGACAGCGTGGAAACTCTTTTCAAAAGGAATAACACCCATGCAAGCTTATGATAAAGTGACAATTTCAGGAAACCAAAAATTGGGAGAAAAAGCCTTACATATGATATCCGTAATGGCTTAAAAGAAAAATATTTATAAAAACAAGCTCAATTTATTAACTATCAATAAGTTGGCTAATAATTAGTTAAAAACAATTTCTAACTCAATGCAATTCCGACCTAAAATCGTATTCATCTTTAGGCCACATATCCGAATTTACTTCCTTTTTGTTAGTCAATTTCCCAGTTTGAATAACCTTTAGCGTATTAATGCAATTAATTAAAATGGG
>DAIQBE010000627.1:0-2362 GCA_036781325.1 Leadbetterella sp.
CGTCATTTGTAAAAATAGGGGCTGCCCAAAAAATTGTAATTAAAGTAGATGACAAACGCCGTGATTTTACGCTTTATGGCAAACAAGGCTATGGTAATGCTCGAGGCATCTGGCAAACTATATATTTAGAAGCTCGTGGAAACAGTTTTTTGGAATATCTGCACTTTACACCGGATATTGATAAAAATACAGTAACAATTAAAGGTGAAATAAATGGAGATAACTCCAAAAGTTCGGTTTTAAAACTAAAGATCAAAGATCAAATAGAACCCTCGGTTTTTACAATTGAAAAAGACAAAAAATCTTTTGAGTTTCGTTTCGAACTACCAAATTCCAAACTTTGGACTTTAGAAAACCCCTATTTGTATGAAACCGAAGTTTTTTTAGGAGATGATGCCGTAAAAACCTATTTTGCTATGCGAAAAATATCGGTAATGAATCTACCCGGCACAGATATTCCATACATTGCCCTCAACAATAAACCCATTTATCTCCAACTTACGCTCGACCAATCGTATCATCCGGAAGGATTTTATACGTTTCCAAGCGACGAGTTTATGAAAAACGAGATTCAATTATGTAAAAATATTGGCCTAAATGGTTTGAGAACTCACATAAAGGTCGATATTCCTCGAAAACTGTATTGGGCAGATAAATTAGGACTCTTAGTGATGGCCGACTTACCCAATTTTTGGGGAGAACCCGAACCCGCCGCACAAAAGGAATCGGAGTTTACATTAAGAGAAATGATAAAACGAGACTATAATCACCCCGCTATTTTTTCTTGGATTGTTTTTAACGAATCATGGGGGCTACAAACCAAAATTAAAAACGAAAATACGGGTAAAAACGAAAGTAAATATTTACCAAAAACACAAAACTGGGTGGCATCCATGTATTATTTGGCCAAATCATTAGACCAAACTCGCATCGTTGAAGACAACTCTATTTGCTGCGGAGCCGGCCATACCGAAACAGACCTCAACTCTTGGCATGAATATCTACCGGGATACGAATGGGAAAATCACATGCAAAAAATAGACAAAGGTACTTTTCCCGGAAGCAGCTTTCATTTTGAAAAGGGTTTTACACAGGGCAATCAACCCATGATAAACTCAGAATGCGGCAATGTTTGGGGCTATGATGGTAGCACTGGAGATGTAGACTGGAGCTACGACTACCACCGCATGATGAATACCTTTCGGAAACACCCTAAAATGGCAGGATGGCTATATACAGAACACCACGATGTAATAAACGAATGGAACGGCTATTGGCGTTTTGACCGTAGCTTGAAGTTTACAGGACTTAACGAACTGGCCACAGGCATGACCGACAAAGACTTTCATTCCTTGGTGTATTTATCTAATGGACAGGATATTACTCACACAGTAAAAGCGAATGAGGAGGTTTCCGTTCCCATTTTTATTTCTGTAATGGAAGATTTGAAATTGATAGATCCTGTGTTTTTAGTTGAATACACTTTGGAAGGAGTAAATCAGCTAGGTAATGCCGTTACGGTTTCGAAGGGAAAGCTCAACCTACCCTTTGAGCCCTGGATGCAAAAAGAATTTGATCCTTTAAAAATTAAAATGCCCGAAACTAATGGGCTATATACGCTTACTTTTACCCTCAAAGACAGCAAAGGTGGAACAGTGTATCATAAAAACTTTGTATCGTTTGTGGTTATAGATGGAAAACTACCTATTGGTGTGCAGGTCATTGAAAAAGCCCCAAACACCTATTCAGAAGGGAGTTGGTCACTAAAAAAATGGGAAATTATGGGTGGCAAAAAAATGAATGGTGCTGGAAATGGAAGTTTTACTTACGTGTTTGAAGGAAAAGCCACCAATGCCAAATCGGGATATATTTTGATGGAACTGGGTGCAAAAGAATTGTTTTTTAAAGACCGAGAAGGCTCCGAAATTAAAAACACCAATTACATGCTCGGAGCAAAAGCCGAGCCGAGCCAAAACAAAAACTCGTATCCAATGACCGACGAAAAGAAGTTTTCCTCTCAAGTAAAAATAACAGTTAATAGCACATTAATAAAAACCATTGCACTTGAAGACGACCCTGCAGACCACCGGGGCATTTTAAGTTGGCATAGTCAGCTTCAAAACAGAAAGCTTTCGGAGGCCGGAAGTTATGGATATCTTGTAAAAATACCCTTGAATTCTAGTCAAATTAAAGCATTAACAAAAACTGGGAAACTTACGGTAAAGCTATCTGTAGACAATGGCGGAGGATTGGCAGTATATGGAAAAGACTTTGGCAGATATGCCTTTAATCCTTCAGTGATACTTTTAGATAAATGAATTTTTGAATTGCTTTAACGATTTACTATGGGGATGTTTTGGCA
>DAIQBE010000628.1:0-2356 GCA_036781325.1 Leadbetterella sp.
TTTGGCAGAAGCGTATAACCCAATTGCAAATTCTTGATTTTGATAAATGTTCCACAAACTTTCCTACGGCCAAATCGTTGTCAGCAACCGCAGCTATTGGTGAAATTGCACCCAATCTTGCACCCGAGGTATGGTCGTTGCCTAATCTTAAGGTATTCAATTGCGGCACTTTATTTATCGCCAATAATGAATCAAAATCGGCCTCCCAAATTTCCTCACGTGATAGATCAGTTATAGATAAGTTATAATCAGGATATTTATTGCAAACATTTCCATCTTTTAGTGCATCTATATTTTTTGCTGTGCTGGAAAATTCGCCATAAGTACGGTAGCTTACTCCTGCCCTCTTGGCATGATCCCAAATAAAACCGTCTCTCGGGAATGCAATTTTTCTGCTGCCCTCAAAATCGTAGGTGCCGCCACGGCCACCGTAGCTTGTAACCCAACTTTTTTCAACATAATCATTGGCGTAGCCAGCCAAAGACCAGTTATGGCCATCGGCACTTACTTCTGCATCCACATAAAAATTATCTAACAATACATATTCTCTTGCCAACTTATGTTGGTTTGGCGTATATTTTTCTCCAAATAAACATAAGGTAGAGTCTCCATTTCCTTCTTTCATATCTCCAAAAACCTGATCATACGTTCGGTTCTCTTTTAAAATATAAAAAACATGTTTAATAGGGGAGGCATCACCAACTTTCATTGGTATAGGATTGTTAGCTTCGCCTTCAGCCAAAAGTTCTCGATCTTTTTTATAAGGTGTATTTTGATACACTTTTTTTGAATATGCTGCCAATTGTTTTTCGGTGGGCGTGTCAATAATGCTAAGGCTTCCTTTCATCAAACTACCTATATATTGGCCACGGGTATCTTCGCCTAAGTGCGATTCAGAACGAATTTCTCGCTTTACTGGCTGTGGTCCTTTGGGATTTGCATAAGACGTAAATCCTTTACCATTAGCAACAATTATTTTATTTTCAACCACCCTCACGTTGGTTGGATACCATCCGACGGGAATAAATCCTTTTGAAAAACTCTTTCCTATGTTGCTTACATCAAATACGGCTAAGCAATTGTTGTCTGCATTAGCAATGTAAAGTGTCTTCTCGTCTTTAGATAAAGCGACACCATTTGTAACTGAACCCACCAGTGAATTAGGATACAAGCCGGCATCTAATACTTCAACTACCTTTTTGGCTTTAGTATCAATGACTGATACGCTATTATCACCGGCATTTGCAACGAAAAGATGTTGTCCATTTTTACTTAGAATCAGTTCGTTCGGATTGTAAGAAACGGGAATCTCACTGATGACTTTACGAGTCTGAGTATCAAACAAAGCTATTTTTTTACCTCCCCAGAGTGAAATGTATACTATCTTTTTATCAGGAGAAAGCACGCAAGTATAGCCTTCATGACCCATATTTTGCTCATGCACAATGGCCTTGGTCTTTAGATCCAGAATATAAAATGAATTGTTTTCTTTGGTAACTACATATAACAATTGGCGGTTGTCGTCTATTTCAATACCTACTGGTGAGATTTTATTCGGCCATTTTTTTCCCAATATCAGGCTGTCGTTTAATATAAGCTTGCTTTTTACAATTTCGTATTTCAAAATCCAGTTATCGTTTCCACCTGAGGCGTACAAGGTTTTGTCATCAGCACTAAATTTTAAACCATAAAAGGATTTTGGAATTTCGATATTGTCTAATATTTTTTCAGACTTGATGTCAATTAACTGAATGGTCTGTTTACCTTGGCCATTGTTGGTGACTGCCATTAATTTTTGAGACTTTGAAATTGCGATATTTAAAGGTAAATCGCCTACCTCAATTGAGCGACCTGCAGGGCTGAGCGACCAACCGTTAGGTAATAATAATTGAGAATTATCCTTTTGTAAGTTAGGGGTTTGTCCAAAAGTTGCGGACGTCAAAAACAAAAAGATAAGGTTAAATAAATATTTCATTTTATGGTTTTTTTTAGCATAAAGCTAACAATTAATAGTTTAACTGTCAGCTTTATACCAGATATGTATTTTTGTAATATACTAATTTTTATTTTTCCCACCAAACTTTGGTGTCGCTATTGTCACCCCCAATTGAAGCTATAGCCTTTGCTAAACCTTCGGGATTAAGAGATTGAAGGTATGTTGGATAGGGAACACGGCTAGGAAAATTGTTGCTAGCAGGAATACCAGTACCCCTTGGCAAAATGGGAAATCCTGTTCTTCTTTTTTCAAACCAAGCTTGATAATCTACAAAGAAATAGGCATAGTATTTCTGGAGCATAATTTGCTCTAATTGTTTATCTATTGGAAATCTCCTGAACGCTTCCTTAAATGACTCAT
>DAIQBE010000629.1:0-2354 GCA_036781325.1 Leadbetterella sp.
TGAAGCAAATGAGGAATTTAAATTTCAAGAAAATGACTTATCAAGCAGTTCTCTTGATTCGTTTGAAGCTATAAAATTAAGTTTTGTAAAGAAAAAAAACCGAAAAAAGCGCTGCAACTTTAAATACAAACCAAAGTATGGCAAATTGAACATACTAGCTAAATAAACTTAAGTAAATTCGAATTAGTATTAAGATTTAATAACTAAGATTGTTTTGCCTTTCTTTTCATAAGTAAATTAAACTGATTCTTTCATAAAATGGAAGAAAAAATTTTATTTGTTGTTCAAAAACAAGCTGAAGACCCAAATGAAATACAAAAACCTCGCGAGAAAATTCAATGCGAATTGTGTAATCAATCCTTTTTAAAGCAAAGCAGTCTTAATACACATTTAATGGATAGACACAAAAGACATGTGAAAGAGGTAGAGAATAAAGAACTACTGGAGAATTTGAAGGAAAATCTACTAGAAGAAGAACTAAAAAACCTAAAAAACGAACTTTATGAAGCCAACGCCAGGGGAAGAGCTTTAGGATCTGCATTAAAATCTTTAAAATCAGTCCAAATTTCTCTTTCCAGCAAAGGCGAGTCTAAAAGCCAATGTTATGGCTATGGAGATGTGGCCATGCCTGAAGAATGTGGCAAAGTTAATGCCATTGGAGTTATTATAAAGGTTGGTAAAGTAATTAGCAAAGCAACGCCTGGTCATTTCCCATATTTTTCAGTTTATGTCAGAATATACACACCTTTCAAGAAAATTCGCACCATCTGCATAAAAACATTCGACCAATTTCTTTTGCCGGCTGATATTGCTAAAGGCAGGGTTCTTATAATAAAAAATGGGTTTAAAAGGGTTGGTGTCGTAAGAAATGGGAATAAAAGGGAACGAATTGTGGTGATACCATATTTTAGCACATTCGATACATACCCAAGAAGCTCTCTTGACACTCTTAGCGCTCTTTTCAGACATAAAAGAAATACACAGTCCTAATAGCATTAACAATTTATAAGATCTAATTTTAATTCCTAATTTATAAGATGGAAATGTATTATCTCTACATAGCAAATAAAGAAGATTTAACCCTTGAAGAAAACCTAAAACTACAACAAATCTCAGCTTGTGTAGTCTATAAGCCTGATCAGACAGAAATTTATTCAAAAATTAAGATAGATTGGCTTAATGGAACCTCATTAGAAGAATCCAATTACTATGCAAACATTGAAAACAAACAACATAATCACTCATATATTTTGTATTTTAATACCTCTAAAGAAATTTCTGCGGATGTTTGTTTTATTTGCATTTTGCCTCTTGGTGAAGAAGGAATGGTAAAATTACAATGTGGGCATTTGCTTCACAGTGTTTGCTGTGGCCAACTAGTCAATTTTTCATTAAAATGTCCTGTTTGCCGAAAATACTTTCTTTAGTCAATTAACTTTGGAAGACTTGCATTTTTAGCGATCACTGCCTGACGTTCTACTAGAATAAATTTAATATTAAATAGCTTCAGCATGTTGGATTTGATTGGGATTGGATTGGATTGGCCCAATCCTAATCCAATCCCAATCCCAATTTAATATTTAAATATGTTTTGTGTTTGGTTATTATTTGCTAGAATGGACAAAAAAATCTTATTTTTTGTTAAAAAGCAAGCCGAAACTCCAAAAGAGGAAATCTACAAAGAATTAAAAGAACCTAAAGAAACTGATAATGAACTCAAGCATGAAGAATTGCAAGAGGAAATTTATAAAGAATTAAAAGACCCCAAAGAAACTAATAACGAAATCAGGTGTGAAGAATGTCAAGCCGTGTTTGTAAATAAGAGCAATCTTGGAAAACATTTGAGAAAAATCCATGGCAAAGCTGGTTTCAAGGCAATGAATACGATGCTGAAGGGCTTGAAAGAACTTAAAAGTGAATATAAAATACAAAGAATAAACATGCTTGGCAATGAAATAAAGCGCATCAAGAGTGATGATGAAATAGAAGAAGATATAGCCAGAATTAAAGCAGAAATAGATAGCGTCAACAGAGCAAATTCGGTTAAGGAGCTTTCTATTGTGGAATCTACCAATGAAATTAAAGCAGATTTAAAAGAACAGCTTAAGTCACGCGTTAAGCTTTGCAAAACCTGCGGCACGCGCAAAGATATTTTGCATCGCCATCCGAAAGAACGCCCCGTAGAGTTGTTTAGGAAAGTAGGTCTTTCCTTTGAAATTTATTTGCTTGGAGTCGTTTTAAAAGTTAGTGATATTGCTGAAGAAAACAATATTTTCTCTATTTTTATTAAAGTGCACACGGCCAATTCAACAAACTGTATTGCTCGCATAACATCAAATATAAAGGAAAACCTT
>DAIQBE010000630.1:0-2353 GCA_036781325.1 Leadbetterella sp.
TAATTTATGCAAGCGTGTTTTTCCTCAAAATATAAAAGACTAGAGCAACCAAAATAGCAAAAAGATTAGATGGACAATTTTAATCTTAGGAAAATTCGAATTATAAAAAAGGCTCGTAAAATAATTAAAGGGCTGTTTCTAACATATTTTTTCATAGACCAAAAATGGTTTAACACATTTGTTTAAAATATGAATAAAACTATAATGGCTGATTAATGGTAGGTACAAAAACTTTAAATAAACACTTGTTTTTATCAAATCCACCCTTAAACAATTAAAGAACTAAAACTTTGAAGCTAAAAAATCGTCCATTTTATTCTTCATTATGTTAGATTTTAAAAAAAATAAAAATTTGAATTGTTTGTTAAATTTTTCAAAATTTAATGATTTAAATTATCAAACTTTTTATTAATATTGTACAATATAAATTACACAAACCTTTAAATCATAAATCGACATGACAAAATTTGGTTTTAAACTAAGGGCTCTTAGAGAGCTTCACAACTACAAACAAGAATACTTAGGAGATTTTCTGGGCATAGGGCAATCTGCATATAGTCGAATCGAAAATGGGAAACCAGACAATCTTTCACTTGGACAAATAACTAAACTCGCTTATTTTTATAAAGTAACACCAGAACAACTACTTGGATGGGATGGAAAAATAAACATGGTTTTAGAAAATGGAGAAGATGTAAATAAATCAAACCATAATATAACTGTTACCACAGAAGAACGAATAAAATATTTGGAAGAGAAACTAGAACACTTGATGAGTTTAGTAGTAAACAATACTGTTTAAAATATTTAAAACTTTTTAAGAAAATTTTGGGTGTTTTAAATATCATGAATTCAAATAATAAATGCATAGGCAATTAATAAAATATTATTTTTTGATGTTTGGATTCACCCAATCATCTATTTTATCATAGAGTAGCTGAAACAATGACCTTTGGGTAACAATAAATCGGGCTCGTAATGACATTCCTTTTTTTAGTCTAGCTTTGTAGCCAGTGGGTAAAGAAACTTCCTGTTTTTCTAAAAGACATCTAACTTTAAAAACGGGTTGTTCGTTAATAATCAAAAAATCTTTGGCTACATCACTTATTATTCCATTAACTAGCCCCCATTCGTTATAGTTAAAAGCATCTATCTGAAATCTTACTGGCATATTGGCTTTCAATAATCCTATGTCTTGGGGAGAAACATAACACTCAACTATTATACTCGAGTCTGGAGAAATAATACCTAAGCCCTCGCCTATTTGTATGTAGCTACCCTCATATTTACCTACTACTTGCTGTATGTTTCCACCCACTGGTGCTTTTATTTCATAAAATTGTTTTTGTTGCAATACCTGATTCTTTTCCGCCTTTTTTTGTTCCGCTTGCAGTCTAAATCCGTTCAAATCTGCCTGCCATTGGCTTTTCTGTCTTTGGAAAAGTGACTCATATTCGGCTCTAAGTTTTGTGAGCTCATATTCTTTACTGTCTAATTCTCTTTTAGATATTACCTTTTCTCTAAAAAGTTGCTTATCTGAGTTTAGCTCTGTCTCAATCTTCTTTTGTGCAAACAAGTTTTCTTGAATTTGGCTTTTTAAAAGATTTAGCTGCTGGGTATAAACCCCGGTAATCATGTGAAAACTTGAAAAAAGATTACTTTTTTCAACTCCTAAAAGTGTTTTTAAGTCGGCTATTCTTTGATTGTTTTCTCGTTCATCAAAATCTGAAAAGGTGAGTTTATTATCCAGCTCTTCGGTTGCGATACCATATAAAACCTCCCCTCTTTTCACCATTTGGTTTTCAGTTACTGCAATTTTGGTTATTCTACCAGAAACTAATGACTTTAATTCCGTTTTTTCAGCAAGCGTTCGTATTACTCCTGGCGAAGCCACGCTGATATCAACAAAAATAAATGGTAAAGCAGTAAAGGCCCCAAGCACAAAAACTAAGATACAGATATAGATAATTTGGCTCTTCACATTCACCTTTGGGAGATAGGTTTCAAGAGCATAATCTATTGTTTCTGAAGGATACAGCTGTTTTTGCATAATCCACAAAATTGTAAAATAGATTTTATAATTCTCCCATAAAAACGCCTGAAATTTATGCGTTTCACGCATAATTTATTCTCTTATTCAATTTGAGATTCTTAAAGGCAAAAAAAGAGTTGAATTTGAACATATTTTATGAACATTAGATGGATATTAAAGAATGAGCCTTGTTTAATGCGGTATAAAAATTTATCTTAACACAAACCAAAGGTCAGATTGAAAATTGTCTACCTATAGCCATGGGGGTACTAGCTTCGAGAGCAGGAAGATATCAAAGAGTTGGGCGATAAATCAGCTAAA
>DAIQBE010000631.1:0-2347 GCA_036781325.1 Leadbetterella sp.
GTAACAATTTTATAACCAACTTTTAAAGCTTGAGAATCAATAAAACCATTCTTTGGAACTACAAAATTATTTTTTTTTGCAAGTTCAATTGTTTTGACATTGGCATACGAAGCAATATTGTTGTCATCAAATGCTTTTAGTCCACCTAAACAGTCATCGTGAAAATGAGTTGGAACAATTGCGTTTATTTTGCAATGAAGTGTCTCCTTTATGTATTTGATTAACTCTTCTGCACTTTTGTCGTTGGTTGGGGTGTCGAAAATAATCACTTCATTATTATCTCTCACCATTAGTCCGTTACAAGATACATTTCCAAAATCGTTGGTTTTTAAATATGAAATATGTGTAAATGAATTTTCAGAAATTTGGGTTACAATTAAATTATTGGTTTTGTATATTTCCTTTGGTTGGAATGCCATATTTTTTGTAGAAGTACAATTCAAAAGTATCGTAGTGATTACAATTTGGAATAGAATTTTTATATATATTTTCATTTTTTTTAGCAACATTAAAAATATTTTATTTTTTTATTTATCTATTATTTATTCCAATTTTTGTTCCAATTAGTATGAAAATTGGTCGAATGTACTTGAATAATAGAAAACCAATTATTGCTAAAAATAGACCAATTAGAATCGGTAAAACGCCACCAAAAGTATAGGTTAATCCTATTATAAATCCTAAAAAATATTCTGATTTGTAAATAGGGAAAAACAAAGCAATAACAAAAATAGCTGGAAAGAGCAAACCTGATACTTGTGAGTTTCCCGTTGAAAATGATACGGCTATACTGACTGCATATAGTAAAGCAATTATAAATGGATACACGAATTGGGTTTTTAAATTTTGTTTATTGAAATCGGAATCAAAATTTATTCGTTTTTTTATTCTCATTAAAGATATATAAGTAGCTAAAGGAACTACGACACCTCCCCACCAATTGGATATTTTTGGTAAATCTTTTCTGTTTAATAAATGATGACTGGGCACACCACCGTGATAGTAATCCCAAAACAATAGGCTTGATACTAATAGGGTTATAATACCAACAAAATACCAACTTAATTTGTAAAATAATTTCTCCGTCATTTTTACTTTTTTATTTTCAGTTTAATCTCTTTTCAAACAGAAGAATTATAAATGGTTTTGTTATACTTTCTTCCGGTAGAAAATTAATAAATAATTTCCTTTGAATCACAAAAATGACCGTTTGTAAAATTTGATTTATTTGATTTTTAATTTTTTCATAAAGGTTTAATTATCAAATTTTTCAAGAGGGCTTATTTTTTGTGAGTGTTTTTTTGCATACTTTTTTTCGAAAAAAAGTATGGCCGTCTGCAAGACATACGAAGAATTTTAGAAAAAAGGCAATTTTTTATTTTGTGTAAAACATTTCTTAATTTACTAAATTAGGCATATTTCTCTTTAATTCTAAATTTTACCGTTTGGCAGTAGTTTTCATACAAAAAAAAATTATTCCACCATTAAATTGTCTAAAATAATAATCTTCATGTTTGTAAGCCGAATAATCGATTTGGCATCTTACCATAAAACCTATCAACGAAATTGTTTTCTAAATAAGTTTCCTATTCTTTTATTAATTCCAACCTTTTTCCTTTGTTAAAAATTCTTTTACAGCTGTCCACTTTATGTTTGGATATCTCTCGTTTTCATATTTTTGGAAAACTATCCTACCTTCCATCATGTCTCTCATATATTGCATGCCTTGCCATGCTGGATAGAGTTCATTTTTTGAGGGAGAAAAAAGCCGTGTAAGCTTGATAACAATATTTAGCAGGCTAATTCCTCCTGGCCGAAATATTTTGTATTTTTCGCCTGTAAGTTCTGTTAGTAATTTTACGAAATCATTGCATGAAAGTCTATCACCAGCAATTCTTAAAAATCTAGGAGTATTGTTATCCATGGACGCTTCTGCCGTGAACTCTGCAACATTATCTGTAGTCGTAAATTCTATGATTTGATTTGGATTGCCCCAACAAAGAATGCGTTTTTGTTTAAATAGTATTAAAGGCATATCTGTGGTTAATAAATCCATAAAAGGACCGTTGAATATGGTTGTTGCTTTGATAGGCCTTGTTTCCAAATAGCTATGGAACGCTCTCCTGAAATCTAAATTTCTATTTTCACCTTCTTTTAAATTTGTAAAATCACTGGAATAGTCGCTGGGTATAAATCTCGGAACCTTTGCTACGATTGCTGCATCTAAAAAAACACGTTGCGTATCAATGATAGTTTCTCTTAAACCGGCTAGAGCAGATACTAGACAATCGGCACCAATGCAGTGTTTTGAAATCTCAGATGTATTGTGTGTGTCAACCTTAAAAAC
>DAIQBE010000632.1:0-2335 GCA_036781325.1 Leadbetterella sp.
CCCTCCTTGCGTTTGTCATACGAGAAATTGGATTTGGACTAATACTGCAAAAAGTATCCAATAATTCCTTTATTCCAAAACTATTTACAGCACTCCCAAAAAAAACAGGTGCAACTTTGCCAGCCAAATAATCATTTACATCAAAATCACTATAGATTGTATCAATCGTTTCTACATCTTCCCTAAGTTGATACGCATCTTTTTCACCAACACTTTTATCCAAATCGGGAGAATCCAGAGCTATTTTTAATACTTGTTCTTCAAGTTTCGTTTTGTTTATTTTAAAGTAGTTCATTTGATGCTCTAACAAATGATAAACACCTTTAAAACTTGAACCCATGTTAACTGGCCAAGTGATAGGTCTTACTTTAATCGAAAGTTTTTGCTCGAGTTCGTCTAACAAATCAAAAGGATCTTTCCCCTCTCTGTCCATTTTATTTACGAAAACAATAACTGGAGTATCTCTCATTCTGCAAACCTCCATGAGTTTTTCAGTTTGTTCCTCTACGCCTTTCACACAATCTATTACTAAAATAACACTATCTACAGCAGTCAGCGTGCGGTAGGTATCTTCCGCAAAATCCTTATGTCCAGGAGTGTCAAGAATATTTATCTTTCTACCGCCATATTCAAATGTCATTACAGAAGTAGCCACAGAGATTCCTCTTTGTTTTTCAATCTCCATAAAATCTGAGGTAGCAGTCTTTTTAATTTTATTGGATTTTACAGCTCCAGCTGTTTGTATAGCCCCTCCAAAAAGTAAAAGCTTTTCGGTTAATGTGGTTTTTCCTGCATCTGGGTGAGAAATAATTGCGAAAGTACGTCTACGTTTTAATTCAGAAATAAATGACACTTCGTAAGAAATTTTGTTTAAGTGTGCAATTTACAAACATTTTACTTTTATAGATATTATTTATTCCTTTATTGAGCTTGCCACTTGAAATTCTTTTCAAATTAATATAGCATTTCAAAACGAAAAGTATGTTAAGTACCGAAATTTAAATTTTAATTATTTCTAGAGGATCTAAATAAATTAATAATAAGTGGATCTCTTGGTATCCCATTTCACGAAACAAATTTCCATAAGACAATAACTGAGATTTATGCTTGGAGCTTTTTTCTCCACTTTTATAATCTATTACATATACCTTATTGTCAATAATTACCACTCTATCAGGACGCTGAATTCCAATTTTATTACTAAAAATCTCCACTTCATTTAAAACAATATTGTTTTCATGAAAAAGAAATTTAAGATCTTTATGTTGAGTTACTTTCAAAATTTGTTCCTTTAAATTCTCATAATTCTCCTTTGAAACCCACCCTTCATTTTTTATTTTATTTAATGTCAAATTCACATCGCTTTCGTTCTTTATTAGTTCAAAAGCAGCATGAGTTAGTTTACCCATTGTAACTTTTTCAGAACCATTTAAATTTAAAATACTAGCGTCCACTTTTATATTTAAAGATGGACTCTCCGACCAAAGTCCTAAATTTTTTAAAAGAAACGTCTTTTTCGTTTTCTTCTCTTCTATATTGGCTTTAAAAGGAATACCTTCTTGTAAAACATACTTAAAACAATTTTCAGAATACAACATCTTTGATTCTAAATAGGTCTTTAAAAAAACACCAACTCCTTGGACTTTGTTTTGATGGTTAAATGGACTAAAAATATATAAGCTATGAATAGGGCGAGTAAAAGCAACATAGAGCATATTTAAATTTTCTATGAAATGCAACTCTTTTTGAATTAGTATTTTTTCATAAAGTGGAGAATTAGCAAATTTCTTATGTAATTTAAATGGGGCAGCTCTGAGCTTTAAGTTCTTATCCATTAATTCAGGATAACCTATTTCTTCTAGGTCAAGCCAAAGCTCTTCTTTGGGATTAGGTTCCGTTTTCCAATTAGCATAAGGCATTATAACAATTGGATATTCTAGCCCTTTAGATTTATGTATAGTAGTAATGGTAAGTGCATTTTCCTTTTTGTTTTGAATAGAAAATGTTTCTTTAACACTTAACCAATAGCCTAAAAAGTCAACTAACATTCTGCTCTTTTTGTAGTAGTAATTCAATACCAAATCTTGAAAAGCATACAAGTATGGCAAAGACGTACTGTTTAATTTCAAATTAAACTTGTTAATAAAATAGCTCATCAAAGAAAAATAATCAAACCTTTCCAGTTCATCAACATCTACCCGAATATCAAATTTCAAAAAATATGAAAAAAAATCGGAAAACTCAACCTTAACTAATTCTTCCATATTAAATTCAGATTTTGATATATGAGAATTTATTAAAAAGAAAAATTCCAAAACTTCGAACTTTTTAAATG
>DAIQBE010000633.1:0-2328 GCA_036781325.1 Leadbetterella sp.
AAATTTGCCTTTTACGTTATACATTGTGAATGCTGTTCAAGAAGAGATAGGATTAAGAGGCTCAGAAATGATTTCAAGAAGGCTTAAGCCAGATGTTGCTATTTGTTGTGATGTTACACACGATACACAATCGCCCATGTATGATAAGAAAAAAGATGGCGATATTTCATGTGGAAAAGGGCCTACGCTATCTTATGGCCCTGCGGTTCAAAATAATCTCTTAAATATGTTAATTGACTTAGCAGAAAAAAGGGAAATTCCAATTCAAAGGGCTGCTGTTAGCCGATCAACGGGGACTGATACAGATTCTTTTGCCTATTCGGCTGAAGGTGTGGCTTCTGCATTGATTTCCTTGCCTCAAAAATATATGCATACTACGGTAGAGATGTGCCATAAAGATGACATAAAAGCTTGCATTGATCTTTATTATGAGTTTTTGTTAGAATTGAAAGCTGGTACTGATTTTAGATATATTAAATAGTATAGGAGTTTGTCTTTTGTACAAATGGAAGCCTTCAATACCTTAATATTGGAGGCTTTATTATTCACATCCTACAATCTTATACATTTTCCCATCTGTTTTGGTGTAAAGATAAATTTCACCTTGTAAACCTTGTCCAAAGCGAAGGTCAGCTTTCGGGTTTTGAACTAAGTCTTTAAAATTTACCAGCTTACCATTTAATTCAATATCAAATTCTAGAATCTCAGCTTGTTTTCCAATTTGAAAATCTTTGCTTTCAGCGTAAAAAACTCTACCATTTACTATATCTCCAAAAATATATTTTCCTTTTAATTTTGGAATTAAATTTTCATTATAAACAAAACCCGCAGAAATAGCATTTCCTTCGTCGTGATCATATTGTAAAATAGGACTTTGATATTTTCTTTGATTTTCTGTATTTTTTATTGGAAAAACAACATCCATATTTTCAAAAGGATTAATAACAAAAGTACCTTCACGTAACGGCCATCCAAAATCCGCTCCTTTGATTCCAAAGTTTAATTCTTCTACATTTTTATGTCCAATATCTGAAATCAACATTTTTCCTTCCGGAGTCCAATAGATCCGATTGGGGTTTCTAAAACCTCGGCAATACACCTCTGCAATTGCCTTTTGATTTACAAAAGGATTTGTCGGTGGAATGCCATATTTTCCGTTTTTACTGTTCCTTCCTAATGGGTCTATTCTTAAAACTGAACTCCATGGTGTAGTAATATCAGCACAAATTTGAGGAAACCCATTTTCAGATGCACCCCCATCGCCAATGCCAATATAAAGCAATCCAAAATCTTCTTGCCCCTTTTTAGCATATGGATTAAATGCAATTTCTTGCATGCCGTGAATTTGAGAAACCATATTAATTCTTAAAATTTCTCTAGACTCGGCCTCAAAAACTTTTGATGCTGGGTTCTTTACTTTCCATTCGGTAATTATCCATTGTAAAGCCACTTTTATACTATCTGAGTAATAAAAATCAGCTTTTGTTAATCCATTTTTTTCTGTATGTGTAGTATATAAAAGACCATTTTCATAGAACTCTGGATGAAATGCATAAGAACCTAAACCTGTGCCCAATCCAGGCGATTCAATAAAATTTCGGTTCAAGTCTTTAAAATTAAAAAAGGTATGTAAGGTTTCTCCTTCCATTTCGTAAATAAGGCCTCGTAAGTCAGAAAGGAAAAGTCTGGAAGTAGAAGCTCCTTTTAGGGGCACCATAGAATTAATTCTAGCTTTGGGTGATTTCTCTGAGGTAGCGGGTGCAGTTGCAAGAAAATTTAACTTAAGTTTAAGTCCAGATTTTTTAATATCTGTTGAAATTGGATCTTGAATTGCATCATTATTTATCTTTTTTGTTTTATTAATAACCTTTTTTTCAGAATTTATATAGGCTAATAGCGCTTCCATATTAGATTTAGTTAGAAATGGAAAAGCAGGCATTATAACTTTATATTCTTTAAAAAGTGCTGTAGCTCTTTTATCCCCTTTTTTTATTAGGCTTTCAGGGTTGCGCACAAATTTATTTATCCAATCTTTACTCATTTCCGAAGTTATTTGAGCTAGATTTGGGCCTATGCCCTTTTGCTTAAAATTATGGCAGGAACCACAGTTTTGTTCAAATAATTCTTTCCCTTTTAGTATCGCTTGTGGATTTTTCGAATATGATTCAGAATTACTGTTTTGAGAAAAAGCTGAAAAAGTTATAAACAGTAAACTTATCAATAAATTGAGGTGCTTGAATCGTAAGGGCATTAAAATTTCTTTAAAATAATGAACTAAAAGTACTATTACTTTTTTATTATTTATTGTTTTAAAAAAATATTTTTTTA
>DAIQBE010000634.1:0-2327 GCA_036781325.1 Leadbetterella sp.
CTAATCCCTATTTTTTATTAGGGAAAGCACAAAAATACCGCGATTCCAATTGCTTCTCAATGACAGGTATATTGAATGCATTGGCGGAAGGATATCAATATGATACTACGCAATATGCACTAAAACCAATTCTAAAAAATGGATTCAAAGAACTATTGAGCTATAGACAAAACGAAAAATTTAATTTCTGGAAATCTTTACCCGCTAATAGAAATCTATCTATAAAAGAAAAAAAGGATACTTTAATATATGTAAGAAGACCTACCCATTATAAACTTAAATCAAGATTTATTAACAATGCCGCTAACATTGCCTTTGATGCCGATGACACTTCTATGGGTAACTTAGCAATATTTTACCACAACAAAATTTTTTCAGATACTTCTATCAATTATGTTAGCCCAGCTTTATTTGACAATTATCTAGACAAAGACCGACATAACTACCACTGGCATAACTATTTAGTAAGAATACCTCGAAAATCTGGGGCCTACCTTACTTGGCTTGAAAAGGAAGATTATTTCAAAAGATGGTCATTTTTAAAAGCCGTAGCTAATAATCTTGTTTTCTTTTTACCTTTAAGTTCGGCTTTTCCTACACCCTATAAACCCTATGTGCCATGGGGAGCTAATGATATAGATGCGGTGGTAAACGCTAATGTTTTAACCTATTTGGCAACAACTAATCAGTTGGTAAATGCCAAAGGTAAAGAAGGAGCAAATTTATTAATCAGCCATCAAATAAAAAGACAAAGATGGAGTAGAGCAGGCATGTATTATCCTAATCGATATCATTTCCATTATGCGGCTACTAGGGCAATAGTAGCTGGCAATAAAGAATTAAATAAAGAAAATTCAGCTTTACTTAACTATCTACTTAAAACTCAAAAGAACGATGGACACTTTGAAAGTAGAAGAAAAGTACACCACAGAGATTATATTCAATCAACTGTTTATGCCACTTTAAGCTTATTAAATTTAAAAGAATCTGGTGAGAATATTCCTAAAGAAAAAATTGAAAAATCAATATTTTATCTTTTAAGTCATCAAAAATTAGATGGTTCTTGGTCAGGAGGAGTCTTTTTTTCAGGAGGTACGGTAGTAAGAAATGTACTCTATTTCCAGTCAGATAGTTATACCACTGCTTTAATGGTCTTAGCATTAAATAAATATAAGAAAATATACAAGTAGCGGCTTATTATTTACAAATTAGAAAAATCAAAACGTTACTTACTCAAATCCAACAAAACTTTACCAGCAGACATGTTTCCATAATATAATGCCAAGGCCTCATTGATAGACTCTAATCCAAATTTTTGATTGATTTTAGTATGAAAACCGCTAGAAAGCATATTTTGCACTTTTCTTACATCTAAAAGAATTTCAATAATGGTTTTGTTTTGAGCTTCTTTACTAAGCCAATAACCTTCAATCACATTTTCCTTAAAAAGAATATTTTGAGGGGTAAATTCACTTGGATCCTGATCTAACCGACCGTAAATTACCATTTTTGTTTTGTCTGGAAGGGCATTTAAAGTTTGATAGGGCATAGCACCACCACCAACGGCATCGAAAAATATAACTTTCTTAAAACTTTTTGTTGCATTTGTTAATTCTTGCAAATAGTCAGGCGAAGAAGTGCTAAAAACTTTAGAAAATCCATTTTTTAAGGCTTCATCCTTTAACTCCGATTTTCTAATTAGACCAAAAACAGGAATGGATAATTCTTTGGCAAAATGAGTAACCATTTGACCTAAAGCACTGCCGGCAGCAGAAAATACAATCAAATCAGCATTAATTTTTTTTGCTTTTTTTGAAAATGCTAAAGCAGTAAGTGGATTCACAAAAAGCATAGCACCTTGCTCTAAACTCACTTCTTTCTTTAAATCCATACACTTGGTAGCGTCTGTAAGCATATATTCTGCCCATGTGCCATTGCCAGCATTGGGAGCTGTACATGCTATTTTCTTATGCAGAAGCCTATTAGCCGCAAAACCTCCCCCTGACGCCACCACTACCCCACTTCCTTCTAAGCCCGGAACTACTGGAAATGGTTTTTTTAGCCCATAATTACCGGTAAGAAAAGCCAAGTCTGATGGATTAATGGGTGAAAAAGCCATTTTAACTAGGACTTGTCCCCTACTTGGACTCGGAACTGCCATTTCTGTTAACTTCCATTCATTTGGACCTGTTAAGCTAATAGCTTGCATTTTTTGAGGAATATTCATTGTCAATAAGTTTAAGGTTGAATACTGGCACGACTATTTTAAATAAAAAAAACATATCTTAAAATGTAGGCCCAATATTCAAACCTGATAGTATTAAATT
>DAIQBE010000635.1:0-2322 GCA_036781325.1 Leadbetterella sp.
CCATTTTGCAAAATATTATTTCGCCAGAATGTCTATTGCGTTTTTTGGGTTAAAATTATAAGATTAATAATCCATAATTTTTCAATGTATTTATTGGTTTAGAATACCAAAAGAGTTCAAAATCTGACATAGATCTTTCAAAGTCTATTTTTACCTCTTTATACGTTACGTTTTTTCCTTTATAAATTGATGTCTTTTCTAACATTTCTTCCAGCCATAAACCTTGTTCTTTGGAAGTAGAAATAATAAAACTTTCCTTCTTTTCATGAAAATTAAGCTGTATTTTTTCTTTAGTTTGATTTTTATTTGATTTTATTTCAATTTCTGGTTTTCCTCCTAGCCATACTATTCTTGCAGAATCTTTAGGAATAAGAGTAGTATTTGTCTCTAATACTTTTTCAATATAATTTGGTTTTATGGTTGTTTTAGGCACTTTAAAATCAAACCATTCTTGTAATTGATATTCAAAACAAATGCCATGCATAAAATTAAAAAGTGATTTCTTTAATCCAAAACTAAATTTATTATGGTCTATTCCAGTTTTATCTTTAAAAGCAATATCATTATTGGCAAATGTGATTTTGTTTTTTTGAGGAATCACCCCATATTCTTCTGGATTTAAACCTACAGGGCTATGGGCAGTCAATGCAAATTGATGCCAAAAACCAGACTGAAGAATCCCAAGTTCAAACATTTGCCTGACCATTTCTAAACTATCTATAGTTTCCTGTATTGTTTGGGTAGGGTAACCGTACATCAAATAGGCATGAACCATGATTCCTGAATCAGTAAAGTTTTGACAAACTTGTGCCACTTGAGCTACCGTAACCCCTTTTTGAATAAGCTCTAGTAATCTGTCTGATGCAACCTCCAAACCACCGGAAACCGCAATGCAACCGGATGATTTAAGTAATAAGCATAAATCTTGGGTGAAGCTTTTTTCAAAACGAATATTTGTCCACCAGGTTACTGTTAATTTTCTTTTTATTATTTCGATTGCAACTTCTTTCATTAAAGAAGGGGGTGCAGCCTCATCTACAAAATGAAACCCGTTTTCATTGGTTTGAGCAATTAAGGCTTCCATCCTATCCACAATAGTTTTAGCGGCCACAGGCTCATACAATTTAATATAATCTAGCGAAATGTCACAGAAAGTGCATTTCCCCCAATAACATCCATGAGCTAAAGTGAGCTTATTCCAACGCCCATCACTCCAAAGGCTGTGCATTGGATTTGCTATTTCAATTACAGAAATGTATTTATCCAACAATAGATCAGAATAATCTGGAGTGCCGACAAGGCTTTGGTTATAATCTTTTATTAATGAGTTATTTTTCAAAACTACTTTTTGGTTTTCTAATAAAAGTGTCCGTTTAAAAGAATCCATATTAACAGTTTCTTGCTCGAGACATTTTATTGCCAATAGTTCAATAGGTAATTCTCCATCGTCTAAAGTAATAAAATCAAAAAAATCGAATACTCTTATATCTTTAAGGTCTCTTAGCTCAGTGTTTGGAAAACCCCCACCCATTGCAATTTTTATGTCAGGGAATGTAGATTTTATAAACTGGGCACTCCGAAATGCACTGTATAAATTTCCTGGAAAAGGAACTGAAAAACAAACAAGGCTGGGATTATTAATTCGTATTTGTTTTTCTAGTATTTCTAAACTTAATAAATCAATATGGGTAGGCTTATTTTGCAAATAACTAAACAATTGGTCGAAAGAATTGGCACTTCTGCCTAATTTTTCAGCATATCTGCTAAAACCAAAATTTTCATCCACGCATTCTAGAATAAAATCGGAGAGATCTTCTAAATACAAAGTGGCCAAATGTTTGGCTTTATCTTGATGGCCCATGTTTCCAAAAGCCCATTCTAAATCGTCTAATTGTTTAAATCTTGAGGCTTCTGGAAGAAAGCTATCTTGGCAAATTTGTCTTGCTAAAGTGGGGTTTTTGCCCTGTAAAAATGTAATTACTGCATCAATAGTTTTAATGTAATCGTGTCTTAAAGCAAATATTCGTTTACTATTTTGGCTTAAACAGCTTTTTTCACCTAAATCAAAAATTTCAATTAATCCTCTTTTTGAAAACAATCTAAGAATTACCTCAATTCCTAAATCAATTTGAAAAGAGGAAATGTTTTTTGTATTCAAAAAACCCTTTAAATAGGCAGTAGCTGGATATGGAGTATTAAGCTGAGTAAAAGGAGGAGTAATTAATAAAAGTGATTTCAAAAAAAAATATATTATAAGTGCAAAATTCGTTATTTACTTTTGAAAATTAGACTTTTATCATTTTTTTCCAATTAAATTTTGTA
>DAIQBE010000636.1:0-2316 GCA_036781325.1 Leadbetterella sp.
GGTTTTGTTATAAGCAGCATTGAAAATAAAATTCCAATTAAAAGCTTTATTTTTAATAAGATTTAAGTTAGCCAACATCTCTAAGCCACGATTTTGGCTCTGGCCTACATTGATGAGCTGGTTTAAATACCCGCCCGCGTTGGAAGTTTGGGCACGTAAGATTTGGTCGGAAGAGAGTTTGTCGTAATAGGTAAAGTCAAGTGATAAAAAATAATTAAAAAGTTTCAACTCAATTCCAATTTCTTTTTCTGAAACTCCCATAGGCCGTAAATTGGCATTGGGAACAGTAGCACCACTGATATTAGCCAAGGGCTGACTTTGTCCGCTTGGCGAAGGAAACTGCTGGGCATTGATGGAATAAAACAAGTTATTGGCGTAGGGTGAAACATCGGTATCGCTACCCACTTCGGCGTAGGCAGCACGTATTTTTCCGAAATTAATCCAAGCGGGCAATGACTCGGCAAACGCTTGAGAAAACACAAAACTGGCTGTTATGGACGGATATAAAATACTACGATTTGCAGGAGAAAGCGTTGAAAACCAGTCGTTTCTCACCGTTCCATTCAAAAACAAATAATCTTTGAACGAAACCTCAGCCGACGAGTATAGCGAATTGACCTGCCTTTCAGAAAAATCATACACAGGATCACGTTGGCGACCGTTACCAACTGTGTAAAGATCGCGGGTGTAAAAATCTTGCACCAAAACGTTATTTCGGCTAATACGGCGGTACATTTGATTTCCACCCAGGTTGAAGTTTACGCTCACCAACCCGAAAGTACGGTTTGCACCAAGCAAAAAATCGGCGTTTAGCTCGCGCACTGTGCGGGCATCTTGCACAAATTGACCGTTTACAAAGCCTGCTGGCGCCGCTGGCTGGCGTTGTGTACCTGTAGGAAGGTTGTAGTCTTGCTCACGAGCGTAATAATCCTGGCCTACTCTTCCTTGTAAAAACAACCATGGTGCAAAATTATACCTTGCTGTCAAGTTTCCGAAAACACGGTCGTTGCGGATATTGTCAAAACGTTTTAGGGCAAAATAGGGATTAGTACGATTGGTAAAACGTGACCAAACTACTTCGTTACCATTCGCATCGGCGGCATTTTCTTCGAGCAAATTAAGCGGCATTGAATTGGCCAACGAAAAAATTACGACAGGGCTAAAATCTTGCTCAGCAATATTTGGAGGGTTTTTTCGGTATTCGTTAGAATAATTAACATTGCCTGAAATTATGAGTTTTTTGGCCAACGTTTGGGTAAAACCAAAATTGACGGTGCGGCGGCTGTATCCTGATCCGGGTAGAATGGTGCTGTTGTCGAGGTTGGATGCAGAAATACTGAATCCCCCATTTTCTCCGCCCGACGATAGGGTGAGCGTATTGGTCAAAGTATGCCCTGTTCGGTAATAGTCAGTGATTTGGTTCCGCTGTGGCTCGTAAGGTGCCGTTACATTATTAAAAAGAACTTGGGTCATACCCGGCTGGAATTTTTCGCCAAAACTCCATACTCCTGACGTAGGGAAAGGAGTGGTAGGGCGTACACCATTTTCGCCTTGTCCATACTCATATTGGTAATCGGTATAGTCAATTGGAGTTTCAGTTGTAAAATTAGAATTGTACGAAAGAGAAATATCGCCGCCTGTGCTACGGGTTTTGGTAGTAATCATAATCACACCGTCTTTGGCCCTAGAGCCGTATAATGCCGAAGCAGCAGCGCCTTTCAAGACAGTCATTGACTCAATGTCGTCTGGATTAATGCTGCTCAGGCCGTCGCCACCATCAGAGGTGCGGTTGCTTCCACGCTCCGACACATCGCCGCGTGCACCGTTGTTCGTATTGTCAATTGGAACACCATTTACGACGATAAGTGGGGAATTGTTGCCGCCAAACGACGATTGCCCCCTGATGCGGATTTTGCTCGTACCCGCCGGTCCTGACCCCAGCGAAGTAATGTTTACGCCTGCCATTTTCCCTTGTAAGGAATTCATAAAATTGGCCGTACGATTTACGGTCATTTCTTCTGTTCCCACTGTGGCGGTAGCGTAGCCAATGCTCTTAGCTTGCTTTTTAATGCCAAGGGCAGTTACTACCACCATACCAAGAGAAGTACTTTCTGGATTCAGCGAAAGGTTGATGGTTGTTTGATTACCCACAGTGATTTCTTTGCTTTCATAACCCACATAACTAAAAACTAGCACGGAATTATCGCTGGGTACTTCCAGCTGAAACCCTCCCTCTGAATTGGTAGAAGTACCTCGCTGTGAGCCTTTTATGATAATACTTACCGATTCGAGGCCTTTTAAACTATCGGCCGTCAT
>DAIQBE010000637.1:0-2312 GCA_036781325.1 Leadbetterella sp.
AAAAACAAAAAATGTATCATTTGAACTGTTTGGTGCCGTACTATTGACATAAGAAATAAAACCTATGCCCGTTCCAAGAATACCATTTTTTGGGTACATCTGCCATTTATCCAACATTTTCTCCGCAGATTTCCTTTTTTCGAAGTAAACAGGATAGTGAGAAATTATGAAAGAAAGGGAAACAAAAAGGGCATAAAAAAGTAAAAAATTTATTCCATTTCCATCTAAAACATCTACAAATATGGTAACGCCTTGGTCCATTTGGGTCATTAGAATTAAAATTACCAAAATTACCAAAATACTTACCCAAGAATATTTTAAGGCATCTATTACCTGAAAAAAAACAGACTTTATTTGTTTTTTTGATACTATGTTTTTTAGAAAACTACTCGGAAAATTCATACGTATTTAGCTATATTGATATTCAAAATATAAAAACGAAATTCCAAATCGAAAGTAAAGGGCACGTTGTCCAAAATATATATTGTATGGGTCAGAACCGAAATAACCCCCTTGAAAAAACAAAGCAGAACTAGAAGTGCCAACAATTCTATTATAATACGTGAGTTTTATATTTATTCGATTGGATAATCCAGCTTTTAAAAGCGTGGTATTTTCGTTTATCTTGTTTAATTTCCTATCCAATATAATACTATTGTCTAACACAAATCTAAATTGCTCCATCATTTTGGTTTTTCCAAAGACCGAATAATAAGGGCTGTGCGTTTCTGCATTTAATTTTTTAATAAATTCAACAGGAAATGCAATAAATGATAAGCCCAATTGCGTATTTAACCTCGATCTGCCGTACACATCCAAAGCATCAAATGCCGAATTTGTAAGTCGCCTTGGGTGGTATTCAAAAGAAAATTTATTTTGAGTTCGTATAAATGCGGTTTCAGAACTGTTAAAAACTGGTCGTCCTCGTCCTTTTTCTAGTAACTCGATTTGTCTTTTAAGTCGATAAAATTTGGTGTCTTCTACACTAAATTCGGTATGGTCTTTACTGAATCCAAAACCCAATTCGAAAACCAAATTTTCACCGAAATTGCCGTTATATGTATTTATTCTTCCTTTTTTCCAAAAAGCATAGGAACTATCTGCAGTGAAAAACTCAGAGCCATCTTGTCCATTAGAATGATGAAAAGCAGAAAAGAACAGCAGCGACTTTTTGTTTTCTTTTTGCCAACTTCCCGGAGAACCAAAATAGGTTATTCGTGGTAGGTAGCTGGGTGTTCTAACGGGTTGAGAAGCATCCTTAAACCGCTTATCATTTTGAAAAATGCGTACTTGAAACTGGGGAATGATATGTACGGTATTAAACCATAGGCCTTTACTTGTTCTGAAATACCATCTTTTGCCTCCCAACGGGATGGGTATTTGCACGTCGGCATTAAGTAGGTAGTTTTTTTTATCTAAGCTTGCATTTAGATTTTTATTAAAATCGGTAAAGAGTAAAGATATTTCACTGGCATTGGAAAGACGTTTGGTCAAGTCATAAAATTGGGTTGACAAATTACGACGAATGATTAATTGATTTTCTAATGTAGAATCATAACCTAATTTCTTGGCTATTTTTACTGAATCTTGAGCAAAAGATAGAGTGCTAAAAATTAAAGAAATAAGAGTTATACTGGTTTTCATGATCAAAAGTAAAAATTATTGTTAATTACTTTTAGCGTATTTTTACCTTATTTTTAGCTGTTTATTACGTGCTAGTTTTAGTAATTTATTTTTCATAAAAGGTATAATAATCAATGGAATATAGAAGAATGCCCATAGAAGTTGAGTCGCCCGAAGAAAAAGGCTATTCTACTATCCAATACAACCTAGCCGAAAGCTCCATACGAGACAAGAAGATCTCTGATATTTTGCCTGATGCCTTTGGAAAAGAGTTTGATGACTTGATTTTGCAATATACCGACCATAGAGGTAATTCATCACTGAGGAAAGTAATATTAGAGGAAAGTAAAGGCCTTGAAATTGCAGATGTATTAGTATGCCAAGCAGCAGCTATGGCTCTTTTTGTAATAAATACTTCTTTGCTTTCAAAAGAAGACCATCTTATAGTTTTACGGCCCAACTATGCCACCAATATAGAAACTCCACGAGCCATTGCTTGTGAAATATCCTTTATCGATCTAAAGTTTGAAAATCAATATGTGTTAGATGTAGAAGAAATAAGATGGGCAATACAACCCAATACCAAACTCATCAGTATCACCTCACCGCACAATCCTACTGGCGTAATTATCCCTGAAAAAATAATAAATGAACTCATAGAAATAGCAGAAGAAAATGGAATCTATTTA
>DAIQBE010000638.1:0-2308 GCA_036781325.1 Leadbetterella sp.
AAAGTAAATGAATTGGCAGAAGAAATTATCAAGGCTTGTTCAGAGAATAAATTAACTGAAACCAAAAAAACAAAATAAGGAAAGAAGTCGAAAATATCAGTTATAAATGGCATATTCTTAAAATACCGAATCAGATATAGAATTTTAAAATTATTAAATCCAAATAATTAACCATTGCTTTTCTGAAAAAGAAGCAATTTATTCGTGAATTCGTGGCCTTTATATTTTCCAAATTCTTAAGTTTAATCTAAAATCACTCATCCCCAAAAATGAAAGTATTATTTATAGGAGGTACAGGCAACATCAGCACACCAGTAAGTGAAATGGCTGTTGCAAGTAATATTGACCTTTATCATCTTAATCGTGGAAATAAATTGCCGATATTGGGTGTAAAAAACATAGTTGCAGATATTGAAAACTTTTCAGAAACGGAAAACGCTTTAAAATCATACGAGTGGGATGTGGTGGTTAACTGGATTGCCTATACGCCGCTGCAAATTCAAAGAGACATTGATCTTTTTAAAAACAAAACTCGGCAATACGTATTTATCAGTTCGGCTTCTTGCTACGAAAAACCACCTAATAATTATATCATTACCGAGTCTACTCCTCTCAAAAACCCACATTGGCAATATTCGAGAGACAAAATCGCATGCGAAGACTTGTTGGTAAAAGCCTTCCGAGAGCAAAATTTTCCGATAACTATTATTCGGCCTTCACACACCTACTATTCGGTTTTTCCGCTTTCTTTGGGTGGCTGGACAGAGTTTAATGCCGTAGATCGTATGCGTAAAGGCCAACCCGTGGTAGTTCAAGGTGATGGTACCTCGCTCTGGACGGTGACGCATGCTCGTGATTTTGCTAAGGCGTTTTTAGGAATGCTAGGCAGACCAGCAGCCATAGGTGAGGCTTATCACATAACATCTGACGAAGTTTTGACTTGGAACCAAATATACACCCAACTTGCAGAAGCGGCTGGAGCCAAGGCCGATATTGTGCATGTTCCATCTAAAAAAATCATTCAATTTGCCATCGAAAATGGCTTTGAATCAGAAGAAGGGGGTCTATGGGGCGACAAATCGCATTGTGCCATTTTCGACAATACCAAAATCAAACGACTTGTGCCCGACTACGTGGCCACCATTCCCTTCGCCGAAGGCATCAAAGAAACTATAGCGTGGTTTGAAGCCGACCCTAAAAGGATGATTATTAATCCTGTAACAAATAAGCTTTTGGATGGATTGGTGGCGAAGTGGGGATGAAAAAAAGATAATTAAAACAATCATACCATCGAAAATTTTAATAAAAAAGTAAAAAAAATTGCTAATCAAGGCCTTAGTATAGTAAATGGTGTAATTGGAGACAAACTACAAAATACATCTTTGGCGATAGCCATGGGGTTTTATAAGAATAACAAAAGAATTGAATTGACAGCAGATTGCTTAAAGGATTGTTTTGCGGGAAAACAACCAACAAAGAAGATTTGTATTTTAATTCATGGTTTAACAAACAATGAAACTATTTGGTCATTTTCCAATCAAAGCGATTACGGCACGTTTTTACAAGAGGATTTAGAATACACGCCATTTTATTTGAGATATAATACGGGCTTGCATATTTCAGACAATGGAAAAGCGTTTGCCATTATTATGGAGCAATTGCATGAAAACTACCCCATAGAAATACAGGAGATAACCATCATAGCCCATAGTATGGGGGGGTTAATTACACATAGTGCCTGTTTTTATGCACAATCTTTTCAATTGCTTTGGCTTCAAAAACTCAAAAACATTTTTCTTTTAGCCACCCCACATTTCGGATCTTTTTTAGAAAAATTTGCAAATGTAACCACCAACATTTTAGAAAAAGTACCCAACTGGCCCACAAGAATGGTAGGCAAAATTATAAATTTGAGAAGTGCAGGAATTAAAGATCTTAGGTTTGGGTATTTAACCGAAGAGGAATGGAATAGCGAAGATCCAGACAAACTGTTAAAAAATAATAAAAAGCCAATATCTAAACAAGAAGGGGTAAATTATTATGTAATTTCTGGTAGGCTCACCAAAGAAGAAAAACACTGGGTGAGTTATCTTTTCGGAGATATTTTGGTAAGCAAGAAAAGTGCTACTGCTAGATCAAAGAATACAAAAGAGTTTAATTTTCCCTTAGAAAATCATTTTGAATTCGCTAAAACATATCATTTTGAGCTCAATACTAGAATAGAAGTATATGAAAAAATCAAAGAATGGATAAGTAAAGAAAATTAATTTGCGGGATAAAACAAGGTCCTGCTTAAAAAGCCGGATGG
>DAIQBE010000639.1:0-2303 GCA_036781325.1 Leadbetterella sp.
AGCGAATTGATTTAAAAAATACGATGTATGCATTGTGTGAAAATGTTTGATTTTATGAATTAAACCAAACTTAAGGTTTTTACATATTAAAACCTAGCTTCTAATAACATTCTAACATGCTAATTAAGGAGTGCCCAAAACCTCTATACCTAAAGACATGATGCCTGTGAGTGGG
Source organism: Leadbetterella sp. (assembly GCA_036781325.1). Taxonomy (GTDB): domain Bacteria; phylum Bacteroidota; class Bacteroidia; order Cytophagales; family Spirosomataceae; genus Leadbetterella. The sequence goes on from DAIQBE010000639.1 coordinate 176, forward strand.
TCTGGGCGCATGTTGTGGCTTATGGTCCATTTGTAGGTGCCTGCTTTTTTTAGTTTAAAATTGGTGAGTTTAGGTGCTGCCACTCTGTTGTCGAAAATATCCCCTATTCCGTCTCCATAGGGCTTACCGGTTTTTTCATTAAAAAGTATTATTTCGTCCATCGAAGTTGATAAAACTTTACCATCGGGACCTACAAGGGATTGATTTAGATAAATGTTATAATAGGGATAAGAAATAGAGTTTCTTAACAAATAATTAAAGTTATAGGTTTTCAAGGTATCGGCAATCTTAAAAGTAAAGGTTACTTTTTTAGCAATTTCCCATTCGTTTCCTTTAAAATCTCGAATTTCTTTAATATCTGAGCTTCCGGTGCAAGCACTTAAAATTGCCCAAACCAAACTGAAATAAATGCCCTTTTTCATGAAATGGTAGGTTCTTGAGGTGGTCTATTATTGTTTCTGTTTTTCTTTCTTTTTTTATTTTTCTTGGCATTACCTAGAGCAGAATCCGTTTGAGCGGCCAAATTTGATTGTTCGCTTGCTGACAATGGCGCTTTTTGAGATGCATTCAAATTTTGATTTTTGGGTATGTTACCTTGATTTTGGGCCTGAGGCCTATTGACCTGATTTATGTTCGATGGCCGGTTTCCTTGATTTGGATTCCCTTCCCTATTATCTTGATTCGGACTTACTGGCCTATTGGTTTGATTTGGATTAGGTGGCCTGTTTCCTGCGTTCGGAATATTTGAACGGTTTGCTTGGTTAGGGTTACCAGGTCGTTGGTTGGTGTTTTGTGACCTATTTCCTTCCAGAGAAGCCATCGGATTGGTACCTGAACTTGGTCTTTGAGGTTTCTTTTTCTGACCATACTTTTTATCTAACCTATCCAAATCATTATTAATACTTGAAGGCTTCGCTTGTAAACTTTCGGCAATTTCCAATAAATTCTCTAATCCAACTGGCTTTTTGCCCTCCTTATTCATTTTTTGAATTTCGCTTACCTGATCACAAGATATCGGATACCAATTGGTTTCGTTTGGATAGCTAAACCACATAATTCGCCTAAAAATATCTGTCTTTTGTAAGGTAGCCTCTCCTTTTTCGGTTTGAAGCGACTTTTCCATTACTGGAATATCTCTTATAGCGTCAATATATGTTTCTAGTTCATAATTTAAACAGCATTTTAACCTACCACACTGCCCTGAAAGCTTTGCAGGATTTAAGGAAAGATTTTGATAGCGAGCCGCTGAAGTAGGTATGGCTTTAAAGTCGGTTAGCCAAGTAGAGCAACAAAGCTCTCTCCCACATGAACCAATTCCTCCTAATCTACCCGCTTCTTGCCGAAGCGAAATCTGACGCATTTCTATTCTTACTTTAAACTCACCCGCCAAAAGTTTTATTAACTCTCTAAAATCTACCCGATCATCGGCAGAATAAAAAAAAGTTGCTTTAGCATTGTCGGATTGAAATTCTACTTCGGAAAGCTTTAAATTTAATTTTAATTCTTTACAAATTTCACGGGTACGATACAAGGCTGTGAGGTCGCGATTAATGGCCTGAGCGTGTTTCTCTAAGTCTTTTTCAGTAGCTAATCTGTGTAAAGTGGCAAGCTCCTTATCGTCTTTGATATTTCTTTTTATCATTTGAAGCCTTACCAGCTCGCCTTGCAAGGAAACAGAGCCAATATGATAACCAGTTGGCATTTCACAAACCACAAAATCGCCGGTGTAGAGGTCAATTCCTGCTTTATTTCTGAAATATTCTTTTCTTCCCCCTTTAAATTTAACCTCTATTACATTAAATCTAGAGGCTTTAGGGGTATCCATATTACTCAACCAATCGAAGGAATTCATTTTGGTACATCCTCCGCTCCCACATCCTCCCGAACTACTACATCCTGCAACGGTTTTATGGTTTGATTTTTCTTCTGCAATTTTGTTTATACTTCCACAACCACCCGTTGAACACTGTCCACAAGCCATATCCTATATCTATAAAAATTTGTTCTCTTCCACTAAAAATCAGTACTATAGCGAGAAATATCCGAACAAATCTGAGGTTTTACATTTTTTACTAAAAACAAATCTAATCATTTTTATTGGTAAATACAATTATTTTAATTTACATTA
>DAIQBE010000640.1:0-2299 GCA_036781325.1 Leadbetterella sp.
AAATCAGAAGTTTTACAATCATTTATAATGCTCATTTTATGCAAACCATTTACTAAGACATTTAACACACAAATAAAGCATGTTTCTAACAACAACCAATTATCATTTTGTGAAAAAAATAGACATTTGCATTTTGATAGAACTTATTTGGGTTATCTATACAGAGGAGGGTTTAAGTTTTATTTGGAAACCAATTTGTATCGTATAAGGTAACATTCATCGCCATTATGTACCATTGATATGCCCCATTTAAAGCCTTCTCCCTTCACAGTTGTTTGGGTTAAATCCTGCCTGAATACACCAGGTGCAATTGGACGGTTTTCTACTTTTACACCCAACTTATTGCTCATAAAATCTATGCCGTCTGGAGCATATTCAAATGTATTACTCAATGATGCCAATGCCCCAATTCCAGTGCCTTGTTGCCATAATGCCACTTCATGGCTTCCAGATAATAATGGATTATCGAGTTTAGTAAAGGGTCCCTCAGGATATTTTGAAAAGGCTGTACCCATTTGAGTATGAACTGGGCCACTATCTCCGTTTACTCTGCCACGTCCTTTGTAATAAAGCCAATACAAGCCATTTCGGTACATTAATACGGCATCATCTACCCGGTAGCTATCAAATTTGTCTGGTTCAGGACTAACCTTTAATATGGGGTCGTTGCTCAAACGTGTAAAAGGCCCTGATGGAGAATCGGAAATAGCAAGCCCAATTGCTGTAATGTCAATCGTTGAATTGTTCTCAAAAGCGCCTTCTTTGTTGCCTGGTGTGGGTTTTACACCTGTATAATAAAGGTAATATTTGCCATTTGAATATAGAATATTGGGTGTAAATGTTGCCTGTGAATCAAATGAATTCTTTTTTCCCTGGCCTAAGATTTCTCCCTCTTCTTTCCAGGTGAATCCTTCATCTTTGGATGTGGCATACCAAACTGTACCCCAATAACCGGGAGCCTTGCCGTAAACTTTAGTGTAATACACATAATAGGTATCGTCTACTTTTATGACATCACTGGGGTCTCGTCTTGTACATCCCTTTTCGTAACCTATACCCGATAACTTATCATATCTAAATTCAACTTTCTCAAATTTTTCTCTCAAATCTTTTACTTCCTGACCTTGGGCTGACGTCAGGCTCATAAAAATTGCTATAATTACAATTATATTTTTCATTTTAACTTCTCTATTTTTTAGTGATTTATGGATATCAAATCTTGATTTATTGATTAGTATTTTTGTTTCTTGGATCATTTTTTAATCTTGAAGGCCAAAAGAAGTGGTTAATGTTTAATTTTCTTGCCAGTAAGTCCAAGATCTACTATTCTTCACTAAGGTAAGTGTATAAATTTTATGTATTAAATGTCATTGGTTTTTAGCTTTGTAGGAAACGCTTGGCAAAACAGGAATTTGGCGATTTTGGAGCAAAAAACGGTCAGCCACTACTGAACTTGATACGAAAGACTTCCAGTTAGCTATCGGGACTTCAATTAAGCACTAAACCGCCAATTTCTTTTAGCTGCTGTACGTTCGGCTTTCCTTTTTTATTGGCCAAATTCAGATTTCGTCTTATCTTTTTATTCTGGTTTTGGACCTTTTGAAACAATAGTTCTTATTAAACCTGGAAACCAACGTTGCAACCAAACAAATACTCTTCCATGGGTTGTGAAAATATAGTTTCTTTTCCGCTTAATTATTGCATTCACCATAACTTTCGCAGCTTTATCTGTAGTCCACATTAAATTTGCTGGACGTGGGTCAGTACGATCAGGATGCCACACGCCTTCATTATCAACTCTGGCAATCTCCGACACCACAAATCCAGGATGAATGGTAGTACAACTCACACCAGTGCCCATTAATTCAACCTGCAATGTAAGGCCAATTGAATGTACAGCGGCTTTTGATGCACCGTAGGCTCCCACATGAGGATTGGGAAGATAAGCTCCAACACTTCCCACTAAACCAATCCGTCCCTGGTTTTGCTTTAAATGTGGCAGGGCATATTTTACTGTTAAGGCTAATCCTATGACATTACCTTGTAATTGCCTATTCCAATCTTTTGCAGTCAACTTATCAATACTTCCAAAAACACCAAATCCGGCATTGGCAACGGCAACATCTAAACGCCCCCATTTGTCTATTATGCTTTGAACAGCATTTTCTATGGATTTTTCTTCCATAATATCCACAGGAACTACCAATGCTTCGCCACCTAAATTCTTAATTTCAAGAGCAATCTCTTCTAATAATTCTTTGCGTCTGGCAGATAGCACCACTTTATATCCTAATCTTAC
>DAIQBE010000641.1:0-2292 GCA_036781325.1 Leadbetterella sp.
CACCAGAATCGTATTTATCAATGACAGTTTTGGCATGAACTTTTACATCAGAGGCATCAAATACATTCTTTGCAAAAAGCAATTCTACATCGCCAATATGACGAATTAAGAAGCCCACTGAGTTGACTGAGGGAATTAATTTTTTTGGCAAATCTGTTTCAATAATATTTTCCAATTGATTGCTAAATCTTGTACGGGCTTCTTCCCAAAGTTCGATTAAAATCTGTGTTTGTGTTTTCATTTTTTTATGACTTTATAAAATAAATCGCATCTTTAATTATGATTTTGGTAAAAATACGAATTTAGAATTTAAAAAAAATGACTAAAGTCAATACTAGAAATTCACCTTTAATTTACGGTTTTTTTTTATCAATTGTGTTGTTTATTAATTGAAGTTTAATTTATTTAAATTGCTTTTTTTAGAATTAATTTTTTTAAAGGTAAACCAAACTAAGTAGTATTCTGATAAAATATAATTTTATCTTATTTTTGCTCATTTTACATTTATTAATTCTTAATTCCTATTGTTAGGTTTCCTAGGAAAAATTTAGGATTTTTTTTTAAAAATTTTATTAATTATTTGTAGTTTCAAAATCTTTATCGTAATATTGCAATATAAAAATACAATTATGTTTCTAGTTTTAAATTTTTTAATTCTCCTTTTTATGAGTAAACCTTCACCCCAAGCAATTGTAATTGATGAAAAAATATTAGCCTATATTAAGGATAATACGCTAGATTTTAGTGGTATAAGTGCTGAAAGGAAAGAGAATTTAGATAAGATAGTAGATTATATTTCTTTGAAGACAAAATCAAATGAGACAGCAGAATTAGTCTATATCTGCACACATAATTCACGAAGGAGTCATTTTGGACAGATTTGGGCAGCCACTGCTTCGGCTTATTATGGTATTCCGAATGTGAAAACTTATTCTGGAGGTACTGAAGCGACGGCTTGTAACGAGCGTTCGGTGGCAGCCTTGAAAAGAGTAGGTTTTGTAATCGAAAAAACTACGGAAACAAGCAATCCAATTTATCATATTCAGTATGCAATGGAGGGTCCGAAACAAATAGCTTTTTCGAAAAAGTATGCCGATCAAGCAAATCCAAAATCTGGATTTTGTGCGGTAATGACTTGTTCGAGTGCTGATGAGGCTTGTCCTGTTGTTTTTGGTGCTGAAAAACGAGTATCAACCCCTTATGAGGACCCGAAGGCTTTTGATGGAACTGCTGACGAGTCCAAAATGTATGATGAACGTTGTAAACAAATTGCCACGGAGACATTTTATGTGTTTTCAAAAGTCAAAAAGTAATGGGAATCACCAAAACTGAAATTTTTACAGAAAAACAGAATGCCACGGCTTCCTTAATGAAAGCCCTTGGCCACCCTGCCCGAATTGCTATTGTGGAGTATTTACTTTCGGTAAATGCCTGTATTTGTGGGGATATCGTAAATGAACTTTCATTGGCACAACCCACAGTTTCTCAGCATTTAAAAGAGTTAAAAAATGCCGGAATCATAAAAGGGAATATTACGGGGAATGCCATTTGTTATTGTATTGATCAAGCCGCCATAGCCTACTTGCAGGGGTATTTCGGCGATATTTCGAATAATTTAGAGAGCAAAAAAAGTAGGTGTTGTTAAAAAAATAAAATATAGATAAAATGAAACTTTCTGAAGTAAAAGGTTTGCTTTCTACCGTAGAAGCGGTAGATTTTAAAATACAAAATGGCGGCTTAGTGCCTGAACATTTTCATGTGACAGAGGTGGGATTGATCACCAAACATTTTATAGATTGTGGCGGAACAGAACGGATTGAAAAAGTGGCAAATTTCCAACTTTGGAATGCCAATGACTTTGAGCATCGCCTGAAACCACAAAAGTTATTGAATATCATAGAACTATCGGAGCGAAAACTGGGTATGGGCGATTTGGAAGTTGAGGTTGAGTATCAGTCAGATACGATTGGCAAATATGGATTAGATTTTAACGGAAAAGAATTTGTGTTAACAACCAAACAAACTGCTTGTTTGGCATCGGACGCTTGTGGAATTCCGCCCGAAAAATTGAAAGTAAAACTTTCTGATTTGCAAGCAATTGAACAAGCTACTTGTACACCAGGGGGTGGGTGTTGTTAATCTGAGTTAAAAATTAATTTTAGAAAATAATTGTGTTCCCAAAGTTGAGTTGAAAATTTAGGTTTTTAAGATAGATTCCCATCGCTTTAGATATTCTTTATCTATGGCGAATGGGGTGGCTTTAAGTCATTTTTGTCCATCTGCATGGGTCTT
>DAIQBE010000642.1:0-2287 GCA_036781325.1 Leadbetterella sp.
CTTCTCAATATAAACACTAAAGTTTCGCAATATTTAGGAGTAGGCTGGACAAGTGAAACCACCGAAAAAGAAAGTTTAATCACACCTAAGCATTTACTTACCATGACTTCAGGACTCAGTGATGCAAATGAGCTGGTAATTAAAAAGAACCTGACGTACCAAGCGGATGCTGGTACAAGATGGTCGTATCATAATGTTTTTCAAAAACTCATGGACGTAGTAGCTGAGGCAAGCAAACAAGATTATGAGACTTATTTTAATGCCAAACTCAAAACTAAAATAGGAATGGAAGGCTTTTGGAATAATGGCTTAATATTTAAAATATACCATAGCAACACGCGTAGTATGGCGAAATTTGGCTTATTAGCATTAAATAAGGGTAAATGGAAAAGTGAAGTCATTGTGAATGAATCTTTTTTTTCTGAAAGTATAAATACCTCGCAAAATATTAATCCAGCGTATGGTTATCTGTGGTGGTTAAATGGAAAATCTAAATTTATGGTTCCCGGAGGGCAAACAGTTTATCCAACAACTTTAGTGCAGAATGCTCCCTCAGATATGTATGCTGCTATGGGTGCCGAAGATAACCGAATTTATGTAATACCAAGCAAAAACATGGTAGTAATAAGAATGGGAGAAGCATCGGATAAAATGAACCCTAGTTTTGCAGTTTCTGGGTTCGATAACGAACTCTGGGCTAAAATAAATGCCTTAATTTTGAAAAAATAAAAAGCTAAAAAAAACTTAGTTTTCCCAATTTTAGAAATTATAAAACATTAGATTAATCAAAACTATTTTGAATTAGTTTTATGGACCAAGCTAAATTTTAATGAAGCTTTTTCTTGAAATATTCTATGTTTAATATTATCAATCAAACGGATGGTGAAACTGTCATAAATTAGGATACTAGGCACCAAAATTAATTAGGCCTAGAAAAATATACCATCAAGCTTTTAATCGAAGAGTAACAGCATTTTTATGGGCTATAAGCTCTTCTGCTTCTGCCATTATTTCAACTATTGGTCCTATAATATGAATCCCTTCTTTTGTAATTTTTTGGTAGGTTATTTTTTTCACAAAACTATCTAATGAAACTCCGCTATAAGCTTTAGCGAAACCATTTGTGGGTAAAGTATGATTGGTGCCAGAAGCATAATCACCGCAAGACTCCGGGGTATAATCTCCTAAAAATATCGACCCAGCATTCACAATCTTCTCTGCAATTTCTTCGGAATTTTCAACAGCTAAAATTAAATGTTCAGCAGCATATTCATTTAATAAATCAATAGATTCGGTTAAATTATTTACTAAAACTGCTTTAGAATTTTCCAAGGCTTTTTCGGCGATTTCTTTTCTAGGCAGCTGTGGTAATTGAACATTAATTTGATTTAATACTTTGTCAATCAAACCTTTGCTTTCAGAGACTAAAAGCACCTGGCTGTCAATTCCATGCTCTGCTTGAGACAGTAAATCGGCAGCTACAAACGCGGGATTGGCTCTATAGTCAGCTAATATGGCGACTTCAGAAGGGCCAGCTGGCATATCAATTGCAGTACCCAATTGGCTCACAATTTGCTTAGCAGCAGTTACATACTGATTTCCAGGACCGAATATCTTATAGACCTTGGGAATGCTTTCAGTTCCAAAAGCCATAGCAGCAATGGCTTGAGATCCTCCAATTCTAAAAACTTCTGTAATTCCGGCTTTAGACGCGGCATATAAAATGGCAGGATGATTACTAGGAGAACACAAAACAATCTGTTTGCAACCCGCTATTTGAGCAGGAATAGCCAACATTAAGACAGTTGAAAACAAGGGAGCTGAGCCTCCAGGTATATAAATACCAACTTTTTCAATTCCAACAGATTTACGCCAGCAACTTACTCCAGGCATAGTTTCTATTACTTTTTCCTCTGTTTTCTGTGCTAAATGAAAAGAATAAATATTTTCGAAAGCTATATCTATCGCATTTTTCAATTCCTGAGAAATATTCTTCTCAGAATTATCTAGACTCTCTTTGTCTATTTTAAAATCATTAATAAGGATATTGTCAAATTCTAAGGCAAATTTTCTTAATGCCTGATCTCCATTTTTTCGTACCTCTTCAATTATAGGCCTAACTTTTTGTTCGATTTGTTCAAAATCTAGCGTAGGCCTTTTTATTATTTCTTTAATCTGTTCTTTAGATGGATATTCAAATATTTTCATTAATAATAGCAATTTTTCAAATTAAAAACCCATCACAAAATCATTTTCTCAATTGGAATCACCAAAATACCCTGAGCTC
>DAIQBE010000643.1:0-2277 GCA_036781325.1 Leadbetterella sp.
CGACCCTCCTTTCATAAGGAGGGTCGGCCAAAGGCCGGGGTGGTTTATGCGAGTATATTTATTTCAATTTCCCAAAAAACCTCTCAATCTCCCTCAATACAGCATCAGTTTGTTCAAACAAATATATTTACAAAAATCAAAAAAAGCTTATTACCCCCACAAAAATCAACTACCCTCCTAATAATTAGGGTCGGCCAAAGGCCGGGGTAGTTTATGCGAGTATATTTATTTCAACCACTGCAAAAAGACCTCGAAAGAGGTCAGTATCACCGTAATAAGCACACTCAATTAATAAATTAAATTTTTACCTGATCCCACATTACTCCTTTCTATAAATTACGAACTAAATCTAAAAAAAATACCTAAAATATTGTAATACAATAATTTAGGTATTTAAATTGTGGAGACGCAGGGAGTCGAACCCTGGTCCGAACACGGCTACTGTCAAGCCTTCTACATGTTTATTCGGTCTTAATTTTAGAGCTTGGGAAGCCGTCCGAAGTACCTAACCCAAGCCTTACCTTCTCGTTTACTATTCTAAAGTCAGAAGTCCGCTTTAAAACGCCTCTCTATTTTCGACGCTCCTGAATCTCTCGCAACAGAGGTTAGCAAAAGAGGAACGATGGCAAATGCTAATTTACTCCGAAATTAAGCAGCCATGGCATACGATGTATTGCCTGATATTGTTCGGTAGATTTTTTAAATGGAGACCTTCCACCAACTCCATACATGCTTATACTTGCAATGGCGGCATGCCGTCAAAACCGGTCGTCCCCATTGATGAAATAGTAATGTTCTAAAGTCAAATTTAGTTCACAATAAATGAATTTTATTTAAGAAATCACCTGGCAATTAAATCTCATAAATTTCTATAATAAAAGAAATAATGTTAAAAATGTCATCCAATCTTATTCATTACAAATAAAACAAGACATTATGTCACTATTTTACACTATCTGGCTATTTTTTCAAGTCAAAATTTCCGATTAAATACATTTGCATCAAATTTGACGCTAAATAAATAAATAAATTGAAAAGAAATAGTAAAAGCCATTAAGTAAATTTAAAATCCTAATTAAAATGAATTTCAATCAATACACTATCAAGTCTCAAGAGCTAATTCAACAAGCCGCTCAGATTGCGCAAGGGTTTTCTCAACAATCGGTGGAAACCGGCCATTTATTGAAAGCTATTTTAGAGGAAGAACCTAATACCTCCTCTTTTTTGTTAAAGAAATATGGAATAAGCCCTGAAACTTTTCTTAAAAAACTTGACCCAATCGTTGAGGCTTTCCCTAGAGTTTCCGGCGGGAATCAACCGTTCTTGAGTAATGATCTCAACAAAGCCATGACAAAAGCCTTAGGCTATTTGAAAGAATTTGGAGACGATTTTGTAAGTGTGGAGCTTTTGTTTTTAGGTATTTTGGGAGGAAACGATCAAACAGCAAGTTTACTAAAAGCGGAAGGCATAAAAGAAACCGAAATTAAAAAAGCTATTATAGAACTTAGAGGAAAAAACAATCCAGTGAAAGATCAAAACGCAGAAAACAAATACCAAGCCCTGGCTCGTTACAGCAAAAATCTGAATGATTTAGCGGAGCAAGGCAAAATAGACCCTGTGATAGGGCGAGATGAGGAAATTAGACGGGTTTTACAAATTTTATCAAGGAGAACAAAAAATAATCCTATGTTAATTGGAGAGCCTGGGGTTGGTAAAACGGCCATAGTAGAGGGTCTAGCCCAACGAATTGTGCAAGGAGACGTACCAGAAAATCTGAAATCAAAATTGGTAATTTCTCTAGACATGGGTTTGCTAGTAGCAGGTGCTAAATACAAAGGAGAGTTTGAAGAGCGATTAAAAGCCGTAATCAAAGAAGTAACGGATTCAGAAGGGGAAATCATACTATTCATTGACGAAATTCACACGCTTATAGGAGCTGGCAGTGGTGGCGAAGGTGCCATGGATGCCGCCAATTTGCTAAAACCTGCTTTAGCTAGGGGCGAATTACATGCAATAGGTGCCACAACTCTGAAAGAATATCAAAAATATATTGAGAAAGATAAAGCCCTAGAAAGGCGTTTTCAAGCCGTAGTGGTGGATGAGCCCAATGTTGCCGACGCCATTTCAATATTAAGAGGAATCAAAGAAAAGTATGAAGTGCACCATGGCGTAAGAATTCAAGATGATGCAGTTATTGCTGCGGTTGAACTTTCAAACAGATATATTTCTGATCGGTATTTGCCCGATAAAGCCATTGACCTAATGGACGAATCCGCC
>DAIQBE010000644.1:0-2270 GCA_036781325.1 Leadbetterella sp.
TAATGGCATTGTTTTTGACAACTATAAGTTGAGAGTAATGTGTTATAATTCTGACATTTAAAGTTTAGAATAAGAAAACTAAAATTTAGATAGCTTTTATTAAATAGATTGCTTTAAAGAAGTGTTTTTTGCTTTAAGCAAAATTAAAATATTAAAACAAGTCGGATACTTTCTTAATAAGTTTATAACAATTGATGAATAAGTGTATTAATTTTCTTTTATTCGTAATGGTAACAATTCATTCTTTTCAATGTTTTGCACAAAATGCACCTATTGTTTCTGGATATGTTTTAGAACAATCTCCAGCGAATAATACGTTAAACATTTACGGTAAAAATTTTAATCCTTTAAGCTCTGGGAATGCTGTTTATTTTGGTTCTGCAAGAGCAAAAATAATTTCTTCTTCTAGTACAAATATAAACGTTTATATCCCTTCAGCTGTTACGTATCAGCCTATAGCAGTTACCGATCTTTCGACCAACTTAACTGGTTATTCTGAAAAACCTTTTATGCCTTCTTTTTCGGGTAGCACCATTTTTTCATCTAAAAAAGATTTTATTTCAGGAATTGATCCTTCTAATCTTCAAATTGGAGATTTGGATGATGATGGGAGGCTTGATATTGTTACTGCCAACAGAGAAAGTAATACAATTTCAATTTTTAGAAACATATACGATGTTTCAAAAACTATAAAATTCGATGAAAAAAGAGATTTGTATACAGGCAATTACCCTAGTGCTGTAGGTATTGGAGATTTGGATGGGGATGGTAAATTAGATTTAGCAGTTGCTAATTTTTCAGATCATACTATTTCAACTTACCATAATGCTTCTACAAATGGAAATATAGTGTATAATCAGAAAACTAATTTTACTACAGGAAGATTACCCTCCTCCTTATACATTGGCGATATTAACGGAGATGGTAAATCTGATATAGTTACCACTAACATAAATGATAAAACAATTTCTATTTTTTTGAATACAACCAGTCAATCTAATTCAAATTCAATAGAAAAGTTTAAAACATTTAATTTTAAAAACGAAATAGAAAGAACTGTAAATACAAATATAGGCCACATCAATTTTGCTCCTAAAGTTGACATCACACTTGGAAATGAGCCATCACAAGTGAAATTAGCGGATTTAAATAATGATGGCAAAGTGGAAATAATAGTTTCAAATTTTATTAGCAATTCTATTTCCGTATTAATAAACGAAACTGTTGATAAAAATATAAGTTTTAGTCAAATAGACGATATACCTACAGGTTTAAGTCCTCTTTCTATTAGTGTAGGTGATTTAGATCAAGACGGAAAAACTGATTTAAGCGCTTCATTAATCGGAGGAACCGTTGCTGTTTTTAGAAATAATTCTTCGAGTAACAATTTGAGTTTTGAATCAAGATTTGATATTAAAATAGGAGAATTTTTGTCCTATTCGAGTTCTATTCATACCTCCGATATTAACGGAGATAAAAAACCAGATTTGGCTGTAGCAAATGCAGGATCTAAACTTGTTACGTTATTGATCAATAATTCTCAGCCTGGATACATAAGTTTTGAAGAGAAAGTAGAATATAATTCTATTGAAAACCCTTTTTCAGTAGCAATTGCTGATTTAAATGGAGATTTAAAACCAGATTTGGCTTTTGCAAATGCAGACAATAATACGCTTTCAATTATAAAACAAACTTGTGTTCCTGCGGTATCTATTTCAATAAAAAACGGAATTAATATTTGCGAAGGAGCCCCAGTAATTTTTACAAGTACATCTGAAAATGGAGGCCTTAACCCAATATATCAATGGAAAAAAAATGGGGTAAATCTGGATGCTGAAAATAAATCTACATTGACAATTTCTACATTAAAGAATGATGATGAAATTACATTAGAAATGATCTCAAATTCTGAAACTTCCTGTTCAGAAATAGCAAATGTATTTTCGCAGCCAATTAGAGTAATTGTGAAACCATCACTAGTTCCTATTGTAAGCATAAAGCAACTATCTGGAACAGAAAAAATATGTGAGGGATCAAGTGTCTCACTGCATGCAATATCAACTAATGGCGGAGAATCACCGCAATTTATATGGAAAAAAAATAGTCAAATAATGGACGGGGAGTCTGGACCTACGTTTTCAACGAATTTACTTAAAAATAATGATTCAATATCTGTTACTATGATTTCAAGTAGTTCTTGTTTGTATACAAGTGGAGTAAATTCAGAAGCAAAAGTTTTTAAAGTAAGTCCTAATTCATTAAAGCCTTCT
>DAIQBE010000645.1:0-2260 GCA_036781325.1 Leadbetterella sp.
TAATTTCGGATTATTGTGAATGTAATACCGAAACTTGGGTACCTTTTAATATTCAAAAATCGAAATAATGGAATTCTAATATCTCTATTTTATGTATAAAATTATTCAATTTCTTTCCTAAAACCGCCAAATAATATTCACTTTGGCATTAAATGGAGTGCCTGGTGTAAAATGAATTTCTTCTACTGGGTTCTGTTCTTTTTTTAAACGACTTTCGGTTGCAAATTGAGTCTCTTTCCATTTGACATTGAAGATATTCTGAATGGAAAGTCCCACTGTAATTTCCCTTTTTGTGTAATTCAAAAGAAAGTCATTTATGAAATACCCTTTTGCACTTAGGCTGTTATCTTCATTTGCGGGCCTGTCTGCTACATATCGGTATCTTAAACTACCACTTAACCCTTTTTCGTTTTTTAAAGTTACTCCACCAATACTCGTAAACGTTACGGCTAGTGGAATGAAGTCCTCTCCTTTTACATTTCCAATTGACCTTGGTTTTGCCCAATTGATATCTGTATCAAAGAATATATTTTTATAAATTTGATATCTAATTGAAAGGTCAATTCCCGATCTTTTTGTGCTGCCAGATGCCTCTATTACAGCAGCATCTCCAACATAAACAAATTCTTGATTAAGCCACAAATACCAAAATGCCGCTTGTATTACTATTTTGTTAATGGGTTTCCATAGTGATCCTAAATCGCTTCCATACGCGGCAGGAAGTGTTTCTAATCCATTTTTCGCTACTACAGCCCTTGTATCATTGGAATGAAATCCTTTTCCAGAAGATAAATAAAACTGTAAATTATTATTTTGAGTATAAAAGAAATTTATTTTAGGTAATACCATTTGTGATGCTGTTTGGCTTTGGGTATGGTATTCGAGTTTATCTAAATATTGATTTCGAAAATACTCATATCTTAAGCCAAAAACTATTGATAACTTTTTACTCAACTGTACTGATTCTTCAGAAAATAGACTCAAATTAGTTTCATTGATATTTCCGAACTTATATCGCTCCAAAACCTCATTTTTATTTAAGGTATGAGAAAGCTCGGTATTTGAAGATAAATCTTGCCTATAATTTAACCCAATGGAGAATGAGGCAATTTTTTTATTAAGTTTATGACTGATAGAATAATAGGAATTATATCCCCATAAATTTCGGTTTTCTTTTTGTTTTATTTGGTCACCATTTAAAGAATCTAATAAGAAAAATGTAAAGTTAGAAAACAATTCAAAGTCGTATTTGGAATAAAAAAATTGATTTTTCCAAATATGATCTCGTTTTGTCAAAGTCAATAGTTCTATGTTTAAATTTGTTCTGGAAGTTTGACCTCCTTCATTCGGGTCAATAGATCCAAAAAAACCAATTCTTTCATTAGCCACTGCTCTATCAGGTATTTGCCCCGAGGCATTCCATTTACTCCAAAAAGTGGAGGCAGTAACGGTTAAACTAGTATTTTTATATAAATGCCCGTGAAATTTGCTCATTAAATTCAAACGATTAAAATTTTGAGGGGCTTCAAAATAGGAATCTGAATAGTTATATTCACTTGCCAAGAAAAGATTGTTTCTATTTGTTTCTTTAAATAAATTAGCTGCACCCACCATTCTGAGCGTATTGAATTGACCTATTTCTGTTTTAAGGAAATTTTGATCTAATACTTTTTTCGTCTTATAATTTGCCCAGCCGGCAGTGTTAAAATTGCCCTTTTCAGAATCATACATTCCTTTTTTAAAATCTACACCTTCTATCATTTCAGGTATAATAAAATGTGCATCAGCATAGCCCTGCCCATGTGCATGTGAAACCATATTTATAGGCATTCCATCAACGGAAAGATTTATATCAGTTCCATGATCTATATCAAACCCTCTTAAAAATATCTGTTCAGCTTTTCCTCCTCCCGCATGTTGGCCCATCACTAAACCAGGAATTATTCTTAAAACTTCTTGAGAGTTACTTATTGGTCTTAATTTTAGATCTAGCTCCGTGATAATCTGTTGTTTCTTCGGATTTGTAGCTGAAATTTTTATTTCACTTAGGGAAACCTCAGCCAGGTCTAAAGAAAAATTTAAAGTTTTTATTTCGTCGTTTGTAACCGTAATTTTTTTTTCTTGATAAGCATAACCAACTAATGAGATTTTTATACTATAGGCTCCCGAAGGAACATCTTTAATCATAAATAATCCTGATTCGTCGCTTATTGTTCCTAGTTTCAACCCTTCTATTATAATATTTACTCCTCTTAAAGGT
>DAIQBE010000646.1:0-2258 GCA_036781325.1 Leadbetterella sp.
TGCCCTTTTGAATTCACAATAAGGCTATGTGGAATTTCAGATTCTTCACCCCCTAAAAAGGTTGAGTAGAGCACCTTTTGGCCATCACCAGCATATTTTGTAATAACAATATCTGTTCTGTAACCTCGGTCATTTGCCCGAGTCGTACCTCCAACTTTGGTTTGGAAAGATTCATTTGAAACTGGGAAATTTGGACCAAAAACTGTGCCTCCGGCATATAAATTACCTTTTAAATCGTAAGTAGCTGTATGAGACCAATTATCTGAAATGGAACCGGAATAAGAAGAAAATACTAATTCTGGATCAATAATAAGACTTTTTGAATTATCATAATCTCCTAATTCAAATACTATTTTTTCATCATTTTTTTTGAAAGAAGATGCTACCTTCCTTTTTTCTTTACCAATTAATTGATAAGTAAATGGTTCAAATTCTTTTATAGTCCCAAATTGAGTTTGAAGGATCAGGTTTTTATTTTCTATTTTTATTCCATTTACACCCGAATAATTTAGAGAAATTAGATTAGGGTTTCCATGAGGTTTAATTATATATTCATATTTTAAAGATTGATCTAAGCTATAGAGCCTAAAATCTATTTGCTCATAAACATTTTCAATATAAATTTCTGAATACCCTTTTACGTTTGTTTTCCATTTTTCAGGATCTTTGCCCAAAAAATAATTATAAGATTGTTCTGTTGGGTTAAAAATTTTAAAATCTTTGGATTTAATCTGATGCTGGAATTTATAATAAATAGTTTGAAGTTCGATAGCATCTATTCTGGCATTCTGATTCTCTGATTTGGATTTAAAATGATTAAGATTTTTGGTATCAAAAAGCTGATATTCGAGGCCATTATTTGTAATCCATAAGTAACCTCCAGGTATTTCTGATTTAAAAAAGATGCTTGAATCCCACTGGCCTTCATTTTTAATAAATAAGAAATTTCCAATTGGATTTCCAGCAAAAACTGCGGAAGGTATTAAAAAAAGAAATAAAATAATAAATCTTGCCAAAACCATAAGCTAAGAAAAAATTAAATTAATTCTTGAAATTTAATATATTTAATTGGTTTTTACAAAAACTATATTCCTTGGGTTCATTAGAAGATATAATTACAAGTTTTTCAGAGGATAAAGAGGTAACTTGATCAAAATACCATTTAAATCCTACATGGTCTAAGTTTGCAGTGGGTTCGTCTAACAAAAGTATGGGGGCTTCACTATAAAATGCTAAGCCTAATTTAAGTTTCTGCCTCATTCCAGAGGAAAAATTTTTGATGATCTTTTCTTTATGTGTATCGAGCTGAATTAATTCTAAAAATTGATTTTCTGTGAGTCCATTCTTTAGTTTTTTGAATTTTACATGAAATTCAATAGCTTCATTTAAAGTAAATTCTTCTATCAGTTCCATGTAAGGAGCAGAAAAAGACAAAAATTGGTGCCAATTTCCTTCTTCAATTGGTGTGGAGTTCTCAAAAAACATTACTTTACCTTCATTTACCGGTATAATTCCAGCCAGAGTCTGCATCAATGTGGATTTACCAGAGCCATTTGGGCCAATTACTGCCAAAGGAAAACCATTTTGAATCTCTAAATTTAGATTCCTAAATATCCATTCATTCTTAAATTTCTTTCCAATATTTTCGGCTTGAAGCTTTACCAAATCAATCCAAATTTTTATTTAAACCAGCCTTTATTATTCCTCTTTCTGAGTTTCTAACGAAATTAATAATTTCATCTCTTTCGGCTGTGGCCGGTAATTCAAGTTCAATTTTATCAATAGCCGCTGAATTATTTAATCCACCTAAAAATAATATTCTATAAATATTTTGAATTTCTTCGATTTGTTCATTCGAAAAACCCCTCCTTCTAAGTCCTATAGAATTTACACCGCCATAAGTTAGAGGTTCTCTTGCTGATTTAATAAAAGGCGGCACATCTTTTCTTACCAATGAACCTCCGGCTACCATTGCGTGGGCTCCAATATTTACAAATTGATGAACAGCACTTGTGCCACCAATAAAAACATAATCTCCCAAATTAATATGGCCTGCAAGTTGAACAGCATTGGCCAAAATAATATTATCACCCAAAATGCAATCATGGGCTATATGGACATAAGCCATTATCAAACAATTTTTCCCAACTACCGTCTTGTTTTTGTCTACTGTACCTCTATTAATTGTCACACATTCTCTGATCACTGAGTTATCACCTATCTCAGTGGTAGAATATTCTCCTTTGAATTTTAAGTCT
>DAIQBE010000647.1:0-2253 GCA_036781325.1 Leadbetterella sp.
AAACAGAAATAAAAGCCAATAATCAAAAAGAAGAAGAATCCATAAAAGATTTGAAAGAGGCCCTACAAACGGTACAAAGAAGAGGAAATGGAATCATGAAATTTGTAAATGCCTATCGGGAGTTCACATCTATACCCTTGCCAAACAAATCAATAGTTTTTGTAAGCGATTTATTTAGAATCCTTGAAGGCATTTTTGCCTTAAAAGCTGGAGAAAAGGTCATAAAATTAAGTTTTGAGATTGTAAATGACTTTGAAACGTTAATAGACTCAGACCAAATAGAGCAAGTTTTAATAAATCTAATAAAAAATGCTTTTGAAGCTGAAAACGCATCAGAAATTTCTGTAAAAGGGTATTTAAATCAAACAATTAAAACCATAGAAATTGCAGATAATGGTAAAGGAATAGATAAGGATATCCAAGAAAAAATATTTATTCCTTTTTATACTACTAAAAAAACAGGCTCAGGCATTGGACTTAGCCTTTCTCGTCAAATTATGCAATTAAATGATGGCAACATCAACTTCTTCGAGAACCGTCCCACAGGTTCAATATTTGTTTTGCAGTTTAGTTAATCTAAGAAATAAAAGCGGACATGGCTGTCCGAAACTGGACAAATATTAATTTTATTTCATTCATAAAACATTAATTATTAAATAGTTATATTTTTGGCACGAATTAGGATTAGTATGTATTTAAACTGAATTATAATCATAATGGACGTAATTAAACCTAAAAAATTCTGGAATAAACAACGCACTGTACTTACCCTATTCGGTATAGTATTAGTAGCTTTTATTTCTTATTTGACTTTTTTCTCTGATAAGAGATCTAAATTAAATGTGGACCTGGAAAAAATTACAATCAACCAAGTACAGGAAGGAAAGTTTGATGAGTTCATAATCGTGCAGGGTGCCGTTCAACCTTTAAAGACCATTCGTTTAGATGCTATTGTGGGCGGTTATGTTACTGACAAATTAGTAGAAGGAGGAAGTATGGTAGCAAAAGGAGCCATAATATTGAGATTAGAAAATCAGCAATTGAAACTTAACTTTTTACAGTCTGAAACAGAAGCCAGTAGGTTAGTAAATGACCTACAAAATACAAGACAACGCTTGAGAGTGGAGAAATTTACACTTAGAAAAACGCTTTCAGAACTTGACTTTCAAATAGACCAAGCCAAAGATGCTTACGATAGGAACAAAAAACTTACTAAAGACAATGTAATTTCTGACTCGGATTTTCAAAAATCTAAAAGAGAGTATGAAAGATACCAAAAGCAAAGAGAAATAGAGGTGGAATCTCAAAGATATCAGGAAGAAAACGCCAATTTGCAAATCAAACAATTGGAGGGAACATTGCAGCGGACACAAAAAAATGTGGATTTGTGGAGGCAAACGCTTGAAAATTTAGTAGTTAAAGCTCCCGTAGGAGGACTTTTGTCTTCTATTGATGTGGAAGTAGGATCAAATATTAACCAAGGCCAAAACATTGGTCAAATAGACGACTTAAATGGTTTCAAAATGAGGTCTGAAATTGACGAACATTATATTTCCAGAATTTTTCCTGGTTTGAAAGGTGCTTTTGAATTTAATGGAAAGTCGCATGATATAGAGATAATAAAAGTATATCCTGAAGTAAAAAGTGGAAGGTTTGCGGTAGATATGACTTTTACGGGGGCTTCGCCTGATGGGATACGCAGAGGGCAGTCTTCGCCAGTGAGAATAGAATTGGGTAAAGCCGAAAAGGCGTTATTAATTCCAGTGGGTGGATTCTTTTCGGATACTGGAGGCAACTGGGTCTATGTGGTAGATGCATCTGGTAAAAAAGCAGTAAAAAGAACCATTACTTTAGGACGTAAAAATCCAGAATACTTTGAGGTTTTAAGTGGCTTGAAAGCGGGCGAAAAGGTAATAACCAGTGGGTATGAGAACTTTGGAGATAAAGAAGTGTTGGTGTTTTAGAATAGCTGTTAGCTCATAGCTGTTAGCCTTTAGCTTATAACTGTGAGCCGATAGGGTGATAGCTAATAGCTTTAAGCTAAATTTCTTATTACTTTTTTAATTTTTGAATAAAAGCATTAAACATTTTTAGTACCTCGGTTACATTTGATTCTAAAGTGCTGTAGGTTTCGGAAGAAAGATAGCCAAGTTCAAAAGAAAGGAAAAGTTGATAAGAGAGTTCGGAGGCTGAACCATGGGCAATTGTTAAAAATCTTGCAAATTCAGGGTCTGTATTTCGACCACTTCCTTC
>DAIQBE010000648.1:0-2253 GCA_036781325.1 Leadbetterella sp.
AGAAATCAATAGGTTCGGTAGGTCAATTACTCCATTAACTAATGTGAACCTCTCTTGGGTATTGTATGATGGTAGAAGGATGAATGCCATAATGGAAAGGTTAAAGTCTACCGGCCAACAAAGTAGAATTCAAAATCAATTGTTAATTCAAAACACCCTTTCCAATGTAATGCAAGCCTATTTTGATATACAAAGATTACAACAATCGAAAGAATATCTAAAAATAATAATAAAATATTATGAAGAAAGACTTAAAATAACGGAAGAAAGATGGCAAATAGGCAGAGGTTCAAAATTGGATTATTTACAGTCAAAAACAGATTTAAGCACGCAGCTGGCTGATTTAACAAATTCAGAAAATCAATTAAAAACTTCGAAGATTAGATTAAATGGAATTTTAGGCCAAGATCCAAATATAGAATTCCAAGTCACAAATGATACCAATATAGACGTTAAATATGACTTACAAGAACTATTAAAAGAAACAAAGACGAAAAATCAAGAGTTTTTGTTTTTGAAAAAGTCAGAAGAAATCAACATGTTAAATCAAAAAGAAGCTCAATCATTTCTAATGCCTCGTGTCACACTTAACTCTTCATTTGGCTATAGTTTTAACTCCAATAATGCTGGTTTGATTTCACTAAACCAATCAGTTGGTCTAAATACTGGTGTAACGGCAACTTGGCGTATTTTTGATGGACATTTTATTAAAAAGAATATCCAATTAACAAAAATTAATGGAGAAATATTGAAATTACAAAAGGATGATTTAATTAATAGGATTGAAAATGAATTAAATACTTCTTATTATCAATATGAAACAGATAAGTTACTGCTTAAATTAGAATTAGAAAATAAGTCTCTCGCAGTTGAAAACTTAGAAATTTCATTAGAGAAATTTAAATTGGGTGCCTCTACAATCTTAGAATTAAATGATGCCCAGACAAGATTTAATACTGCCATGAGCAGATTGGTAAATGCTCAATTTAATGTTAAAATATCTGAATTAGAGTTGTTAAGAATTAGTGGACAATTAGTAAAATAGTTTAAATTTTCACTAACTCAAAAATTTTTTTTGCATATTCTAAAGCATTTGGGGTGTCTGAATGTATACAGATGGTATCTGCGGTAATTTGAATAATTTCTTTGTCAATTGTTTCAATCTTCCCATTATTAATTATTCCTTTCACTTGTGATTTAACATTTTCAATGCTTTTTAAAATAGCCCCTTCCCTATTTCGTGGACATAATGAACCATCCGACAAATAAGCCCTATCGGCAAAAACTTCAGATTTAGTTTTTAAACCAATGGCTTTCGCTTCTGAAATACTAAAACTTTCAGAAAGGCCAAATAAAATAAGGTCTTTATCAATAGAATAAATAGCTTCTGCAATTGTAAAAGCAATTTCTTGATTAGCAGCAGACATATTATACAAAGCTCCATGAGGTTTTACATGGTTCAGTTTTCCCCCATTTTTCTCTAATATTGCCTTTATTAAGTTAATTTGATAAAATAAACATTCCGTTAATTCCTCCTTAGAAAGATTCATATTTACTCTTCCAAAATTCCTTTTGTCATTAAATCCAGGGTGCGCTCCAATATTTAAATTGTATTTTTGTGCATTCTTTATTGTATTTGTCATAATATGTTCATTCCCAGCATGAAAACCACAGGCAATATTTACAGAAGAAATAAACGGCATCAATGCCTCGTCACTTCCGTTTTCTAGATCCTTTATGGATTCCCCCATATCACAATTTATGTCAATCCTAAATACCATGTTTTTTAAAATCTAAAGCCTTACGGATTAAACCAAATTCCAATTCTTCGTCTTTTTGAATGCCAATACTTGTCATAAATGGTATTAATTCCAAATAAAAAGAACGCTTAGGACTAATTTGGGCTAATAAAGAAATATCCTTTTTTATAATAAATCCAATTCTTGGATAACCTCCAGTAGTTTGAGCATCAGCCATTAATACAATTATTTGTCCGTTAGGTAATAGTTGCATAGTTCCTAAATCAACCCCACTAGAAATCATTTCAGAATAGCTTTCAGATACTATTGGATTGCCATCTAATTTTATACCCATTCTATTACTATCTAAGCTTACCCTAAACAATTGATTTGTCAAATTTTCTTGAGCATTTGAATTTAATAATGAATATTCAGGACCTTCAACAAATCTTATTTTTAACTCATTAGCTTTTGGAAAGCTAAATCTTGTGGATATTCCATAATTATTTTTATA
>DAIQBE010000649.1:0-2252 GCA_036781325.1 Leadbetterella sp.
TTGGAATCTTGATATTATCTCTAACTATGGTAAAAAAAGAATCTTTGGCAAATAAACTTTTTTCTTCAAAACTTGCTGTTTTTTTAGGAGAAATAAGTTATGCCATTTATATTTTTCAGGTTCCAATTTACTTTATATCTAAATATTTTTATACTCATAGACCACGTTTACAATTTGCAATATTTATAGCATTACTCTTGTTCTTAAGCTCTATGGCTACAAAGTTTATTGAAAGGCCATTTATTGCTTATTCAAAAAAATAAGAAATGATAAAATATGCTATATAAAAACATACTATTTAAATCCTGATCAATAAAAATATAAATACTTATGTTTCTAAAGACAACTTTTAATTGTGGCCGTAAATACACTAAATTTATCAGCGGCAAATCCTGGCAATAAAGTGATAGATTTGCCAGCTTCAAAAATCACATTAGGTGCGGGAGTAAAATTTGGGTCTCCAATTTTCTTTGAACTTTGCAATGTATTTACCGCTTTTAAAACTTCTTTTCCAGTGGCGATATTATTTCCTACCACAAGGTTTGAAGTTGCTACTTCCACATCTACTAAAGAGTATCCTCCTGTGCTACATTGAACAAAATAGGTAGTTTTAACTGTTGGAGAAAAAATAGCACTTGGGCCAGTTAATTGGGTAGGTCCTCCTGTCCATGTAACTGTTCCTGGACACCCTGTGGCTGTTAAAGTAATATTAGAATTAGGACAAACAATTGGCTTTTCTGGTGTAACTTTTAGAAAAGATTGATTGCCACAATTGGGACCTGCATTAATGGTAACGCTAGATACATTACTTGTTCCGCATCCAAAATTTGATTCACAATATCCCATGTAAACTCCTGGCTCGGTTACAGTTCTACCATTTGAATTTGGTAGATTTGGTGCAGTTAAATTGGACGAACTAGCAGTTAAACTGGAAGTTGTCCATCTAAAACTATCTGTAATTACCGGACAATTACCAATAATTATTGACTTGTCGCCATTGCAAATAGTTAATTTTTCGGCAGTTAAATTTGGCACAGAAGGAAAAGGACTAATTTTAATTACTTTCGCATTTGATTGCACTATGGCAGGGGAAATACAAGTTCCATTTGAAGTCATAATAACATAAATCGAATCTTTATCCGTAAGATTACTGCTATAATAAGTCGGTCCATTAGCATTATTAATGGTTTGGTTTTTATTCTTCCATTGAAAAGTAGGAGCTGTACCTTGATTTGTGACACTTGCAGAAAATGAAACACCAGAACCAGCACAAACATTTTCAGATCCGTTAGAAATGTTTAATGTAACGGTGGGTAGTGCCGCTGGATTAACCGTAATGGTTTTAGGCTCCGACAAAACAACTGGAGTAACTGCACAAGTAGCATAAGATGTCATTTCAAGTGAAAACTGATCTCCATTATTTATGGATGAAGCAGTATAACTAGGACCATTTGCACCTGAAATAAATTGTCCATTTTTCTTCCATCTAAAAGCTGGATTTACTCCCTCATTTAAAAAATTAGAATTGAAAGTAACGCTAGTTCCAGTACAAACATTTTGTCCCCCCACTGCAGAAATATCGATGTAGGCATTACAGGCTTGATTAAAAATAGAAATTGAATTATTCTTATTATTTGCAACCGCAATATCTGGCCTTCCGTCTCCATTCATATCTCCTATACTAACCGAAGAAGGCTGACTTTCAGTAGTTAAATCAAAACTTGATTCAAAACTAATATTATCTACTGAGGAATTATTTATCAAAATTGAAACTTTGTCCGTTCCTTTGTTAGAAATTGCTAAGTCTGGCTTTCTGTCTCCATTTATATCTCCCATGGTAATTGAACTAGAAAAAGATAAGACCGAACCTATTTGAAAATTAATGGAGGGATTAAAATTTATAGAATTATTTGAAGATGTATTTCTGAAAATTGACATTGTTCCATCTACCAATGAAAAAGTAATATCGGGCTTGCCATCTAAATTAATATCCCCAATTTTCATAGATAAAGGGCTTGAGCTTGTTGGAAAATCAATTCTAGAATTGAAGCTCAAATTTCCATTAGAAGTGGTATTTGTCAATATTGAAAATGAACTACTTATAAAGTTGGCTACAATAATCTCAGGCTTTCCGTCCCCATTCATATCCTCAACAATTACACTACCAGGGTCATTACCAATTGTAAAATCTAATTTATTTGAAAAATAAATATTGCCCAATGCCAATTCAATTACCCGAGATTCCTCTGTTT
>DAIQBE010000650.1:0-2251 GCA_036781325.1 Leadbetterella sp.
AAATATCTCAATAAACTAGAAGAATTGGATATTTCAAACAATAAAATGAAAGATTTGGCTTCCGAATTATTACATTTAAATGCCTTAAAAAGTGTCTTTTTATATAACAACGATTTTGAAGAAGACCCAATAAAATTTGAAGAACTCAAACAAATAATTGTAGATTTGAAAAAAAAATCAGTTAAAGTTAAATGAAATTATTTTTTTCTTCTGAAGAAGTTGCTAGCCATTTAAATATTTCAACTTCAAGGCTAGATTTTTATGTTCGTGAATTTAAGCTTAACATTAATAAGGTAAAACGGGCACGAAAATATACCCATGCAGATTTAGAAAAATTAGAAAGAATTATTGATTTAATTGACCAAAAAGGATACACGTTAGATGGGGCCAGAGAACAAATCAAAAGCGGAATAAATGGGTTAATTCCAACGACTGAGATAATAAATAAATTGAAGGATATAAAAAAGACCCTGGAATTCATAAAAGAAAGTATAGAATAAAAGACCATGCAAGAAGAATTAATTTATGACATAGCTTTAAGTAGAATAGATGGTGTTGGATCTATCATGTACAGACAACTTATCAATACATTTGGGAGTGCTGAAGAGGTTTTTAAGGCTTCCAGTCCAAGATTAATGAAAATTCCCAATTTAGGAAAAGTCGTTTTTAATCATATTAAAAAGAATATTGATGCTTTCCTGGATGCAAAAGAAATTTATAATAAATCCCACGAATTAGGAATAAGAATTGTGAATTTTAATGATTTAGAATACCCAGAAAGGTTAAAAAATATTTATGAAGCCCCACCGATTTTGTATTTAAAAGGGAAAGGTAACCTTAAATATGAAAAAACTATCGCTATAGTGGGCACAAGAGAAGCAAGCGAGTATGGTAAAAAAGTTACTGATGATATAGTAACACAGTTAGTTGCAAATAATGTGCAAATTATTAGTGGTTTAGCCTATGGAATAGATATTGCCGCACATAAATCGGCTTTAAAAAATGGAATTTCTACTGTCGCTGTTTTAGCAAATAGTTTGGATAGTGTGTATCCAGCATCACATAAAAAACAGGCAAAAGAAATTGAAGAGCATGGTTTATTAATTTCAGAAAATCCAATTGGAACTAGGGTAGCACCTTCTTTTTTTATTGCTAGAAATAGGATAATTGCTGGTTTAAGTGATGTGGTAATAGTTTCAGAATCAGCCAAAAAAGGGGGTTCTATGGTAACAGCAGAATTCGCAAATAATTACAATAGAGATGTATTTGCGATACCTGGAGGATTAAATCAAAAATACTCTGAAGGACCAAATTATCTAATATCATTAAACAAAGCCCAAATATTTACCACAGTCCCAAATTTTTTAGATTGGATGAACTGGACTATAGGGGAAGAACCCAAAAAAGAACAAAGCAAAGTAGAATTAGATTTAAATAAATTCACTTTAGATGAAAGTAATGTTTTAAGTCTTTTGATGAAAAACAAAGAAATGTTAATAGATGATTTAAGCTGGCAATCCCAAATTCATTTGAATAAATTAGCTTCCATTTTGTTAAATTTGGAGTTTCAAGACCTAATTAAACAAAGTCCTGGTAAAAAATTTGCTCTTCAATAGTATTTATCTTTTGGTTTTTACTAACGTCATTAGCCCCCAAGAAATAATTCCAATTAATAATAATAATAGATTAAATAGGGTTGCTCCCCATTTTATTAATCCAGCCCATGAGGCAAAATGAGCTGCCCAAATGATTTGATTTGGATAATTTGCTAGGAGTATTAATATTCCTGTATTCTCGAATAAGTCGGCTATACCGACAAAAAGTGGGAAAATATTGAATTTTTGAAAGTAATGCCCCTTTGAATATGATTTTTGGAAGAATAAACTCAAAATCAAGGTAAATGCAATAGAATAAACTATTGGGTAGAGAACATCTAGAAAAGCTTCAGTAAAAAAATAAGCTGCTCTACCATTTTGCCCAAAAATAGCTAGCACTTCGTATGCCTTTTGAGGTGAATACCCAAATCTTAGATCTAAAACAGGGGTTCCCCCTTTTGGGTCAATGATTGTTTGCATTTTTGGTAATATTAAAAACCCAAAAATAAGTTGAGTGCCAACAGCAATTAGGATATTGAGTGGCTTTACTCTGCTATGAAAATAGTTCGATATTTTTGTTATCATTTAAAATGGCAATATGCGTAAAAATATCAAAAGTTTTGAATTTTTACAACTATTAAAATAGGAAAAAAACT
>DAIQBE010000651.1:0-2251 GCA_036781325.1 Leadbetterella sp.
TAGGAAACCCAGGTGCTGATGTAAACTTAAGAATGAGCCAATATACAACAGGTAAGCCTGCAAACCAGTAGATTAGCCATGTTTCTTTGACATATAGAAAAAGAATATTCGCAAATGCATAAGCGATGCCAATTCGGCCCAAAACGCTCATGAATCTTATGTCTTCGATGGGTTTTATTTCTAATCCATTGTTGTAAATAATCCCTAAAAGGAACAGAATCAGCCCTCTCTTTAAAACCTTTAGTAAGATTTCTCTTTTGCTTTTCCCATCATTCAATGCCTTTCCAATCGAAAATGGCGTAGAAACCCCCGCTAAAAAGATGAACAGCGGGAAAATAAGATCGTAAAAAGTAAAACCATTCCAAAAGGGGTGTTCCAATTGTTTTGAAAATTGATTCCAAAAAGAATTTGGGTATAGTTTAGAAATAGCATGTATTAGTTCTTCGCCACCAATAATCCAAAACATGTCAAAGCCTCTCAAAGTATCTAGGGAGAGTAAACGGCTTTGTATAAATGAAGATTTTTTATCCATAATTTTATACTTTTGGTTCCCAGCCTGGTTCGTAATTTCTCGACCAATATTTCATGGCATCTTGGTCATTTAGGATATGGCCATTATTTGAATCGATGTTTAAGGTACGGCCAGTACGCTGAGCGATGTTACCTAATTGCATAAGCAAAGTGCTTTTGTAGCCCCCATCAATATCGGAAATAACAGGAGTACCTTTTGTAATACCCTCAAAGAAATTCTGAATATGCAGTGCATCCAATTGCTGAGACGGGTTTTGAAGGTTTCTCGGATCAATTTCGAAGTTATTCTTAACTTCTTTGATCAATTTGTTTTTTAGGTCAAAGATTTTGTAGGAATTACCACTTTCTATGAGCATCGAGCCATTTTCGGCATAGAATATTACCCCCACGCTCTGGTCTTCGTCGAGTTTTCCGTTGCAAGATCTGCCTTCCCAAGTTATTAGACTTTTGTTAGCAAATTCTATGGAAATCATTTGCGTATCAGGCGTTTCCCAATCATCAGTATAGCGATAACGCCCACCAGATGAATTGACTTTTGTGGGAAAGTCGACACCCAATCCCCAGCGAGCCAAGTCCACCATGTGTGTACCATTGTTTAATGCTTCGCCTGTGCCCCAATGCCAAAACCAATGCCAGTTATAGTGAATCAAATTATCCTGATAAGGCAAACGAGGAGCTGGTCCTTGCCATAAATCAAAATTTAGCCAGGACGGAACTGCCACTTTTTTTCCATAGCCAATCGAAGCCCTGTTGTTGGTATACCACGTTTTGGCGTAATAGGGTCTGCCTATAACACCAGCATGAAGCTCTTTTATTGCTGCAGCGACATTGGGCCATGAGCGTCGCTGATTACCCATTTGCATAATTTTCCCGTATTTTTTAGCAGATTCTACCAGCATTTCACCTTCTTTGGGGTTATGACTGCATGGTTTTTCTAAATATACATGCTTGCCAGCCGAACAAGCTAACAAACCTGCTGGGGCATGCCAATGGTCTGGTGCGGTTACGATAAGTGCATCCAAATTCTTATCTTCCAAAGCCTTGCGGAAATCTGGTGTATCTTTAGGTTTTTGTTTTTGTATTTTTGAAACTTCGTCAATACAAATTTTTGATGCCCTAGCATCCACATCACAAATGTGCAAAACTTCACAATTGGCTTGGGAAGCAAAGTTTTTGGCTACGGCTAATCCACGGCTATTTACGCCCATACTTGCTACTCCTATTTTTTCATTAGCTCCAATTATCTTGGCATAGCTTTTTGCTGAAAAGCCAGGTAAAATCCCTCCGAAACTTAGGCCAATAACGCTTGCTGAGGTTTTTTTTATGAATGATCTTCGTGATTTATGCATTTTAAGAAAATTTTGATACTCATTATTGAATTGCTTTCCTTTCTTTTGACTGATACAATATTAAAATAAATTAATCTTATTATTGCAATGTCAGTTTTTTTTTCTTGGTAATTGAAACACTTTGCCGATTTTTTTTGGTTAAAATTGGAATCCACCGCAAAACTTGAAGAATGAATAATTTCTTCCGCATAGGTTGGCCCCACACCTTCTTCAACTAATTCCTTACCCATTACATTAAGTTTTTTTTTGCATTTTCCTCTTCTCCTTTTTTTATAGTACTACTTATTAAAAGTTCAACCTCATGAAATATGATTTCAAGTAGACATTTTATACTGCTTTGGTTTGCCTAATGTATTTTTTATTTAAATTTT
>DAIQBE010000652.1:0-2240 GCA_036781325.1 Leadbetterella sp.
GTTTTCAAACATCTATTTTTTGGCTTTAAAGCTTTCTAAAAACGATTTTATAGGTACTGCCGCTTGGGTTTTTTTTACTATTAATTTGATAAAAGTTCCTTTTCAATTTTTCATTTGGAAAAATATAAATGTGGAAACACTAACAATTGATATTTTTTTAATCCCTGCTCTTATACTTGGATTTACATTTGGAATTAAGTTAGTCGGAAAAATAGATGAAATATTTTTTAGAAAACTGATAATGACATTAACTTTGATAGGTTCGTTCTTAATTTTCTTTATTTGACATTTAAGAAATTTATTAAAAAATATTCCATCAAAATAAATGAGAGTAGGAGAATACAATTCTTTAACCATACTAAGGGCAACTAGTGTAGGTATGTATTTGGGCGATGAAGAAGGCAACGACGTACTTTTGCCTCATAAATACATTCCAGAAAATGCCCAAATAGGCCAAAATATCGAGGTCTTTATTTACCGAGACTCCGAAGATAGGCTCATAGCAACCACATTAAAACCTTTGATTCTTCTTAATCAATTCGCAGTTTTAGAAGTTGTAGCTGCCACACAATTTGGTGCATTTCTTGACTGGGGACTTGAAAAAGACCTTTTTGTGCCATTTAAAGAACAAAATCATAAACTTCAGAAAGGACAATGGGTGCCAGTATATCTCTATTTAGATGAGCAAACCGACCGTGTGGTTGCATCTGCCAAAGTGCATAAATATTTCAAGAATCTAGACGGCGTAGATCTGGATGAAGGTCAGGAAGTTGATTTATTAGTTTTCGAAAAGACTGAATTAGGTCATAATGTGATTGTAAATAATCTCTACAAGGGTTTGGTTTATGAAAACGAAACATTCCGCAGATTGGCTTGGGGAGATGTCACCAAAGGTTTTGTGAAATTAATAAGAGATGAAGGTAAAATTGATATTTCCTTACAGCCTTTGGGTTTTTTAAAGACCTTGGAGCCCAATCAAAAGGCAATTCTTGACAAGCTACAAAAATCGGGTGGCACCTTGAATTTGAGCGACAGCTCTGACCCCATTGTAATTCAAGAAGTTTTAGAGATGAGTAAAAAGGCTTTCAAAAAGGCTATTGGAGTGCTTTATAAAGATAAAAAAATACTAATCAAAGACGATTCTATAGTTTTAAATCAAATATCTTCTGACAAATGAAAAGCTTTTCACTTTTTATCATTCTTTCACATTTGTGCTTTTGCAGTTTTTCTCAAAAAATAGACAAAACAGAAGCTGACCTGATAAAATTGGTGGAAGCCAATTATAGCGAAACCATCAAGTTATTAGAAGAAGTCGTCAATATCAATTCAGGAACGCTCAACAAAGAAGGTGTAAGGCATGTTGGGCAAATTTTCAAAAGAGAATTTGATAAAATTGGCTTTCAAACCGAGTGGGTTTCTTTACCAGATTCATTGAACAGAGCTGGTCATTTTGTAGCCACAAGAAAAGGCAACAAAGGAAAAAAACTATTTCTAATTGGTCATTTAGACACTGTTTTCGAGAAATCGATGGAGTTTTCGCCCTTTACTATTGTTAATGATTCCACAGTATCTGGCCAAGGAGTGAACGACATGAAGGGTGGCGATGTGATGATTTTAGCTTCCTTAAAAGCTTTGAATCAGCTCAATTTGTTGGAAGACAGACACATTGCCGTTTATTTTACAGGAGACGAGGAGGAGTCTGGAAAACCGACTTCCATATCCAGAGCAGACTTTATAGAAAGAGCCAAAGCTTGCGATGTGGCCTTGGGCTATGAAACCACAGCTGGCTTTGGCATAGCTACCACGGCTAGGAGAGGTGCAAGTGGCTGGACGCTCATTGTTACTGGCAAACAAGCACATTCGTCAGGGATTTTCAGTGAAGGCGCAGGTTATGGTTCTATTTACGAAGCTTCACGTATTCTAAATGAATTTAGGGAAACATTGAGTAAGGAAAGGTATTTGACATTCAATCCCGGCCAAATAGTGGGAGGTTCTTTCGTGAATTATGACGAAACCGAAGCAAAGGGCATTTCTTTAGGCAAAACGAATATTATCGCCAAACGCACCATCGTTACAGGCGATTTGAGGTTTCTGACAGAAAATCAAAAAATAGTAGCTCGACAAAAAATGCAAGAAATTGTAAAGAGAAACTTGAATCAAACTTCTGCTCAAATAAGATTTAAAGACGGTATCCCCTCTATGCCTCCAACCGAAGGCAATAGAAACATCATGAAGGTACT
>DAIQBE010000653.1:0-2234 GCA_036781325.1 Leadbetterella sp.
TCTAAAGTTTAAGCAAAAAAAATGCTTGAAAAAAAATGTTAATTTCAATTATTATGAAATAAATATTTAGATATTTTCTTAAAAGTCTAATTTCAAATAATAGAAAATAATTAATTCGATAGGTAAAAAAAAATTACTTATTAAAGCTATAGCCTATTCCTAAATGAGAACGAAATATTCCTATATCCAAATTCTTATTTACAAAAGGTGAAATCTCAAATGCAATTTGGATTCTTTTGTTCTTTTCAAAAGGAGATGCTCTTACGCCCGCATTAGCAAAAAAACCATCCAGAATATTCTTATTTTCAATTACGTTTAGATAATTTAATTTAATCCCACCACCAACAAATATTCGAGCCCTAGAATTTTTATTTACATTAATTTGAGGAGCAATATCTGTACTTAAAGAAGAGAAATAAGAATTAGTTTGAAGTTTAGCATCTATCCAAACTCGTTTTTGTGTATTTGAACTAAAACCTAATAAAGAATTAAAAGGATAATATACAATACTCTGAGAAAAGCATGAAACTGAAAAAATAAAGAAAGTAATTAATAAAAGCCCTTTAGTTTTCAAAACTTAAAAATTTAATTTTTATCATTTAAGAGTTCTGGTCCAATGCTAACAAATCTGCTAAATTACTTTTTGATTCTGCTGTAGTATTTTCTACAACTTCTTTTATTTGATTTACAACCTCAAAAAATACTTTAAGTTGATCTTTAGAAATAGCTTCAGAGATTTTATTATTAAATTCAATAACGCCGGTTCTTGCAAAACTTCGTTTCTTCTTTCCTAATTCAGTCAAAAATACATTTACAAAACGCTTATCATTTGGGTCTGTTTCTCTGTAAATCCATTCTTTTTCTTCCAAAGACTTTAGCATTCTGGTCAGACTCCTAGGCTCCATACCAATAGAAGGGCCAATTTTAGTTGCTGGAGTTCCCTTATCGAGATCAATATTTAACAGAACATATCCTATTGACATCGTCATGTCTTCACTAGCGGCATATATATTATACATTCTTGAGATAGCGTGCCAGGTCCATTTAATATGGAAATCCAGTGTCTTCTCTTTTCTCATTTTTGGGGTAGTATTTTCCATATTTAATCACAAAAATAGGTTTAAAATAGTATTATGCAAGCATACTATTAAAAAATGATTAGAAAATAGCACATGAAAATCTAAAAAGGCCAAGCTTGCATCCTAGTTTTATTATCAAAAACTAAGGTTTTTTTCACAGATGGGTAAATGATATTTACTAAATTATTTTGATCAGAAAATAGGTCTACTAAAAGGGAATTGAAAAGTTTAAAGTCTTTTATTTGGGCACAATCCAAAATTTCTAAATACACCCATGTTGCCTCTGCTTCCTTATCTTTTCCATAATAATTAATTTTTTTTACTTCTTTACTCGGAGAAACAATTGCAAAGTTTTTTTTTATATATAATTCTAATAAAGGCTCAACCACTTGGGTTGGACTTTCTAAAGATATTATTTTGCCTCCGTTTAGCTTGGTTAATGCAAGCTCTAAATCATCTGTAAAAAGCCTTATGGAGACTTCCAATGATTTGTTTTTAGGATTATAATTAATTTCTGTTAAAGATGTATGGTAGTCATGAAAAGAGTTCAGACTAAACAGTGATACAATTAAGTATACAATTATATACATCAAGAAAATATTAAAACAACAATTTTATTGTGTCATTAAATAACACATAAACCATAAGGGCTAACAATATAAAAGTTCCGATTTGCTGGGTACGTTCCATGAATTTTTCAGATGGTTTTCTACCACTAATCATTTCATAAAACAATACAATTACATGTCCTCCATCTAGAGCTGGAATAGGCAAAGCGTTCATAAATGCCAAAGCCATAGAAAGCAAACCAGTTAATCTCCAAAATCTTTCCCAATCCCAATACCCACCAAACATCTGAGATAAACCTACAGGCCCGCTCAATGCATTTGAAGGTGATATATGTCCTTTAAAAATTCTGGCAAAGCCGTTAATTTGTTGTGGAATTACACTAAGAGCTTCTTTACTACCTTCTTTAAAAGACTCACCTAGACCAAAAGCAGTTTTAGTGGAATTTAAAAGAAATTTTGGATTGAAGCCTATAGTAGAATCTGAGGTTACAATTGGAGAAATACTTAATATTTGTCCTTTTCTATCTAATCCTAAAACAATTTTTTTATTAGCAGCTTTTCTAATTAAAGGTTGAATTTGTTGATA
>DAIQBE010000654.1:0-2228 GCA_036781325.1 Leadbetterella sp.
TGTAGAAGCTATAATGGTTGCTTACGCCCAATCGCTTTTGGTCGACACTAAAGCTTTGGAAGAAGCAAGAGAAAATAATGATGTTGTTAGTGCTCAAGAAATTATACAAAGAGCTTATAGGTCTGATGTAAGACCAATAGTTGCAGAAGCAAGATTAAGGTCTGGTGCAGCACTTTCACCTGTCAATTTATTTAGAGAAAGTAATGTAAGAAATATCTTAATCAAGGAACGGGGTTTAAAAACAAGTGCTACTGGCTTATGAATCTATTTCCTTTTGTACTAAAACCAACTTATCCATCTTGAAATCAGCGTTATTGATTTTTATTAAAAATCCCGAACTCGGTAAAGTCAAGACGCGGTTGGCAGCTACTATTGGTGATGAGAATGCCCTTAAAGTTTTTAATAAACTTTTAGAAAATATTCACCAAAAATCTTTAGGCGTTTCTGCTGATAAAACGGTGTACTATTCATCCTTCATTGATGAAAATGATAATTGGGAAAACACAATTTTTCAAAAAAAAATACAAAATCAAAGTCCTGATTTAGGACAAAGAATGTTTTCCGCCTTTAAAGAAGCTCAAACTTCAGGATATACCAAGGCATTGATTGTTGGCAGTGATATTTTTGAAGTTACCACACAAATCCTAGATCATGGTTTTGAGTTACTCGAAAATTCTGACACAGTAATTGGTCCATCCCCTGACGGTGGCTATTATGCAATCGGTTTTAATTTTCAAAACATACATTCATCCGACTTTCTACATAAAATATTCTTAAATAAGACATGGAGTCACCAGAATGTTTCGGCCGATGCAATTGACGTAATTAATTCATATTCATTGACTTGTGGCTTTTTACCTACCCTTAATGACATTGATACAGAGGAAGATTTAAAAAAAAATCCAGATTTATACAATATTATCCAATAACTAAAGTTTTAGTTTAAAATCTTTTCAAATCCTGTAAGACATAGTTTTTCTGTTTGTTTTTAATATGTTAAGGTTTGTTAAATA
The DNA here is from genome assembly GCA_036781325.1 of Leadbetterella sp. Classification (GTDB taxonomy): domain Bacteria; phylum Bacteroidota; class Bacteroidia; order Cytophagales; family Spirosomataceae; genus Leadbetterella. The sequence goes on from DAIQBE010000654.1 coordinate 1,014, forward strand.
TTGCAAAATCACTCTTTTACATTTTTTATTCCTAGAAAACTAATCCTATTTGCAAACAAATTATAACTCCCCATATGAAATTTAAATGTGTACTTTCTATTTTTCTAATCTCTTCTATATCTGGTTTTTCCCAAAATGCTTACAATATAAAGGGCTCATTAGTGGATTCTTCTTTCATCTCTCTTCCTTTTTCTTCCGTTTTTTTATTACTTCCATCAGACTCTTCTTTGGTTACATTTACTCGTGCCGATGAAAACGGAAATTTTGTTTTTAAAAATGTAAAAAAGCAAAATTATTTGGTGAAAGCTTCTTATTTAGGCTATGTGCCGTATCAAGAACTAGTAAAATTTTCAGGAAACACAGAAGTAGATTTAGGGAAAATTAAGTTGAAAAGTATTCAAAAGGAGCTTTTCGAGGTAGTAATTCGTACTGCAAAAGCACCAATGACCATGAGAGGTGATACCATCGAATATGATGCAAGTAAATTTAAAGTGCCTCCTGGCTCAACGGTGGAGGATTTGCTGAGGAAATTACCAGGTGTCCAAATTGATGCAGATGGGAACATAAAAGCGCAAGGTGAAGAAGTGAAACGAGTGACTGTGGACGGAAAAAGTTTTTTTGGAGACGATCCTAAATTAGCAACTAAAAATTTACCTGCTGAATCCATCACTAAAGTTCAGGTTTTTAATGATAAATCAGATGCCTCTAAGCTTACAGGACTAGATGACGGTAAAAAAGTAAAGACAGTAAACTTAGAATTGAAAGAAGAATTTAAGAAAGGAGGATTTGGAAAAGGAACATTGGGTGCAGGTTCTGACGAACGCGTAATGGCAAAAGTAAATTATAACAAGTTTGATAAGAAGAATCAGTTTAATGTGGTTGGATTTGGCAATAATATTAACCAATCGGGATTGTCAAACAACGACTATCAGGACTTTAGGGGAAGTCAAGCTTATAATTGGAATGACAATGCAGATTTTGGATTTTCGCAGGGGGGTATGCGATTTTTTTATTTTGACGACAATCAAGAAGAAGGTTTAGAATTGCCAAGATCTTGGGGGCCAGGACAAGGATTGTCGGAAAACTTTGCTGGAGGTATGAATTATAATTACGATACCAAAAAAACAAAGATAAGCTCTAATTATTTCTTTAATCAGACCACCCAAAACTTGGATCAAGTGGTAAACACCCAAACGTTTCTTCCAATCACAAGTT
>DAIQBE010000655.1:0-2228 GCA_036781325.1 Leadbetterella sp.
GGAGCCACCCACTCGTCCCACTCGCTGCCATATCCTATATAGTTTATGAAGTGCAAACTAGAGAATTTTCTAATGACTTTGGCTGGTAACCATTTTTGGTCGTACTCAGAAAATACTTTTACTTTTGTACCTAAAGCATAATTTGGCTTAATGATATAAGGTTTGGCTTCATTAGGTTCTACCCAATCTGTTTCGTTGTTGGTGTAACTGTAAAATCTAACATTAATTCCTTTTTCACGGTCAGAATCAACAACAAATCCCAAATAATCTTCCCCATCATAATTTACTAAAATGTGTTCCCCAATTTTTTTATCTTTTTTTCTTGGAACCTCAGAGGTTATAATCCAGCTTTTTGAGGTTTCTGGCACAAAATAGGCAGCTTTTTGACCCTCAACAATGGCCATTTCTTCATCTATATAATGGGCTATTTCCCCTAATGTTAAGGCTCCATTATTGTCTTTGTCCACATAATTTTTTCCTAAGAGGCCGTAAAGAAGGGCATTTGAAAAGGTCCAGTTGCCCGTTGAAACATCCTTTGGCACTACCGAATTGAGTGAAATATAGTTTTTGTTTGGATATTTTTGCACTTCATCTGATAAGCCACCAGAATTGCAACAATCAGCAGTAAAAATGGCAGTATTTCCAGCAAAATTTTCATTTACAGTTTTTACTATTTCTGCGGCTGTCCAGTCTCCTCCTTTATAATTTGCAAAACAAACTTCATTTTGTTTGTTGTGATAGCCATGTCCACAATAATAAAAAAAGAGTCGGTCGTCTTTCTTTGCTTTTTTTAGAAAAGCTGTAAAAGCAGTTTTTACCTCGTTGGTTGTTGCTGATTTATCTTTTAAATAGAGAATATGGTCAAGTGGAATCCCGCTATCTTGAAAAAACTTTACAATTTTAGCATCCACTCTTCCTATTTTATCAAAAGAGGCAAACGAGTTTTTATCAGCCCATTCCAAAACTCCCACCATAAAAACCCATGTGTTTTTTCCAAAACTAGTTTTGGGTTGGGCATAAGAATTTACGGTTAAAAGTAAAAGTAGAAAGAATAAGCATGTTTTTTTTAAGGTTACTTGTGCCAATTTTGAGTTATTTTATATCCAAAAGTAATAAGAATTAGTTTAAAAAACTGTTGGTTACCTATTAGATCGAATTAATTGCTTTAATATTTTTGTGACTTTAGGATTAGTAAGTCCGTTTTAAGCTTTTTCCTATAACGTACCGTACTTAATACTAATAATACTACATGATATTGAAATTAGAACCTTCATTTATTTTATGGTCTGATAATAACGATTCTTTTTACTTTCGGATTTGGCATAATTGAACATTAAATATTTTGAAAAGGATTAATGGTTTTCGATTTTTTGAGCTCTAAGTTCTCCCTTTTATTTCAAAGTTTAACGGTTTTTTTAAAGAGAATTGCCAATACCTACAATCACTACGGAAAGAATTATTAATGAAATCCCTAAAAATATGGTTTGCCTTGTTTTAGACGACACTCCTGTCCATTCTTTATTATAAAAGCCCCAAAGATTGGCTGTAAGTATTATAGTAGCCATATGTAAAATCCAGGAGCTCGCTCCATTTCCTAGTTTGCTTTCGCCCATTCCATAGAAAAAGAACTGCAAAAACCAAGTAGTGCCCGCCAAAGCAGAAAATAGTATATTTCTGGCAATAGGAGTGGAAGTATTTGTATAATCTTTAAAAGAATTGTTTTTATAATTTAAATACATACACCAAATAAAGTTAGTGGTGAGTCCACCCCACATAATAATTATATAAGTGACGTTATTTTGAAATAAAGGATTGAATCCAGCTTCCACAGCCGCATCTGCCATTGGTTTGCCTGCTTCAATTCCAAAATTAAAAAAAGAACTCAAAATTCCGGAAATGGTAGCTATGATTAGACCTTTAACTAAACTAAATTCTTGCACACTGGCATTTTGTTGCTCCACAGATAGGTCTTTTTCTTTTAAGATTCCTGCTTTTCCACAAATGGCTATACCGATCAGGCAAACTAAAACACCCAATAAAACCATTTGACCTCCTGAGTTTTGCAACATATCCGTTAAGGAAGTTTTGCCGGTAGTTGGATTGAAATTGTAATAAATAGCCGGTACTAGTGCTCCAAAAGCCGAGCAAAAACCTAAAATAACAGAATTGCCCAATGACATTCCTAGGTATCTCACACCTAAGCCGTAGGTTAAGCCCCCAATTCCCCA
>DAIQBE010000656.1:0-2225 GCA_036781325.1 Leadbetterella sp.
GCACACCGGAAAAAGTAAGGCCGTCTGCAGGACACACAAAGTATGAAATTTAGAGGTTTTTTTTGAAAATATGAAAAGTAAGCCTTGAATGCACATTAGGAAATGGTTTTTAATCAATTTTAAATTTAGTAGGATGAGAGTATTAAAATTTCAAAAAAAATATAGCAGTATTTATTAAAACTAGTATTTAGGTAAACAATTGAGTCAATATAAAACTATAAAACGTACTTCCAAGATGTTTACTTATTTTAAAAATATAAATAAAGTTCTAATACCATAACATTTTATGATTTATTGAAGTTTAAAATTTAAGACTTTCAGTCAAAAAATAACTTAAATTATGAGAGAGCAAACTATGATTTGTGCCTATAGTGGTTTACCCTCCTTAGGCTGGTATCTAGAGCAACAAGGCAAGCAAATAGAAAAAATAAGCCATAATGAAAACGATATAGATCGAATCATTCAGATGGCATGGGAAGACCGCACCCCTTTTGAGGCCATCGAATATCAATTTGGTTTAAGGGAGAAAGATGTGATAGAATTTATGCGAAAAAATTCTACCCCTTCTAGTTTTCGCATGTGGCGAAAAAGAATGAAATCTAGAAAAACAAAACACAAAGCTCTGTGCGAAAGCGAAGTAAACAGGTTTAAATGTAGCAGACAAAGAGGAATGGGGAACAAAATAGCAAAACGCTGATTTTTTTCTAAAAAAGTATTTTTTGAAATTTGAATGAAAAAATCCAGTCTAAGGCATTTCAAAATACATTTTAATTGTTCACTCATTTAGCTTTTACTGGCGTTGACTTATTTTCTAGACCTAAGTATATCTATAATTTTAGAATATAAAATTTAAATATTTTCCCTCTAAAAATCACTTAATTATTTTCGAATTGCTATTAACGAGTTTTAAAGGCAATTTTTAGTAAATTCGATTGTATTTAAGTTCTGCTTTAATTTATTTTGTAATATTGGTCTTACTAAACTCCTACATTTGTTTAGTACGAAAGATTTTAAATTTCTTAAACTATTTTATTCCCTTTCACTCTAAAATAAGTACTATGAAAGCAAAGTTGCTCATCATCTTAAGTTTTTTTATCCACTTTTTTTCTGTCGCTCAAACCAAGCCAACAGTCACCCCGATTACTGAAAAACTATATCAATCCTTAAAATATCGCAACATAGGCCCCTTTCGTGGCGGCCGCTCTACCTGCATTACTGGAGTGCCTGGAAATATTTTCACCTATTACATGGGTACCACAGGCGGTGGGGTATGGAAGACCAACGATGGCGGAACCACCTGGGATAACATTTCCGATGGATTCTTTACCACTACTGGAATAGGGTACATCGCAGTTGCACCCTCCGACCCTAACATCATTTATGTAGGCACTGGCGAAGGCCCGGTACGAGGGGTTAAAACTTCTCATGGCGACGGAGTATATAAATCTACGGATGCTGGTGCTACTTGGACTCACGTAGGGCTTGAAGCCACAAGACATATCAGTCGCGTATTTGTGCATCCTCGCGACCCAAACAAAGTATATGTTGCCGCTCAAGGAAATCCGTATGGCCCTAACGAAGAACGAGGAATCTATCTCTCTGAAGACGGAGGAAAAATATGGAAGAAGATACTCTACGTAAACGAAAATTCTGGCATTGCTGATCTTTCCGTTGACGCATCAAATCCTAATTTTATGATGGTCACTTCATGGGACTTTAATCGCAAACCTTGGGTGGTGCAAAGTGGTGGTCCTGGTAGCCGTGTTTATAAGACCACAGATGGGGGAATCACTTGGAAAGAAATTAACACGGGTTTACCCTCACTGAAAGGTAAGATGGGCGTTGCTATTTCTGGAGCAAATTCAAAAATTGTTTATTTGGCCATAGAAGCATTGGGTTCAGCTGGAGGGGTATATAGATCAGACGATGGTGGAGAAACTTTTCGTCAGACTACGAATGATCCTACCACTTTTGCCCGAGCTTGGTATTATATGCATATCATTGCTGACCCTAACGATGAAGATGAACTATGGGTTTTAAACAGCAGCATGATGAAATCTATTGATGCTGGTAAAACATTCATAGCAATTCCAGGAAGTCATCCCGACCATCATGCCCTATGGATAAATCCGGATAACAGTAAGGTATTGGCGAGTTCAAATGACGGTGGTGGCTCTATCAGCTATACCGGTGGAAAGACTTGGTCCACACTTTTTAACCAACCC
>DAIQBE010000657.1:0-2201 GCA_036781325.1 Leadbetterella sp.
AAGCCACAATACCTTTACTAGTAATGGACTGAAACCTGACGCCATCATTTTTTATCCCATGGATTGTATGTTGATATTTAAAAAATGAATAAGAAATGATGCCAATAAACAATATACTCAATGTGAGCCATAGCACCGAGCCGGAGAATTTTTGACCAAACAATGCAAAAATTAATAAAAGGAAACCTATACCACCTAAAGTTAAAGCAAGATTTTTTAAATTAAATACGGGTTGAATTTCTCTTTGGGTACTCATAACGGACTTAAAGTTTTAATTTCTCTCAAATGATTTTTATAAAATTCAGGGTCAAAATTGGCCTCTTCCAAATGATCCATTACATATTGGATATCCAACTTTTGATTTAATACTTTCTCAAAAAAGCTTTGTCTCAGTCGAATTCCTAAAACATTTACTCCCTTAAATTTTCCAGAGCTTTTTTCATAAACACAGCGGATGGATTTGTTGCCTTCTTTATTTTGCCAAAATAGTTCACTTTGGCTTTCAGATATTTTTGCAGCGGCTAATCCGTAGGTCTGGTATTCAATATCAAAAAACTTGGCAGAATTAAACCAATTACCAGGCTGATACGCTGTTTTTGTCCCACATATAGTATTGGCCAAGGTTTCTCCCATTATTTTACCAGTATACCAAACAGCCTCAATAGACCTTCTACCAAATTGTGGCTCAGTTTGTTCGGCACAATCGCCAATTGCATAAATATGCTCTACATTGGTTTCTAAATATTTGTTTACTAAAATGCCACGATTTGTCGCAATCTCACTTTCGTTCAAAAAAGCAATGTTAGGGGAAACTCCAACAGTTAAACCTACAAATTGAGCTTCTATTTCCTCATTCTTTGAAGTAATCACACATTTCGCAGATCCAGAGTGATCTCCAACAATTTCTTTTAATTCTGTTTGCATTTGTAAATCTACATCGTGGGCCACTATGTGGTTTTCAATAATTTTTGCCTCTTGATTGGATAGCACCATGTTCCAAAAAGCATCTTCTCTCACTAAAAAACTTACTTCTTTCTTTCTTGAACGTAACATTTCTGCTAGCTCAATACCTATTAAACCACCACCAACCACTACGCCTTTATTTATTCTATCTGAATTTTGAATAAGGCTATCTAAATCACTTTTATGGTACAATCCGCTCACTCCTTTTAATTCTTGGCCCGGCCAGCCAAACTTATTGGGTTTTGATCCCGTGGCTAATACCAGAAAGTCATAGGATATTTTTTCATTGTCAGAAGTTTGGATATAATTTTTTGAAGCAAAAACTTGTTCTATGGTCGCCTTTTTTAGTGCTATATTGTTTTTGTCCCAAAAGTTTTTTTCATAAGGTTGGGTATGTTCCAACTTCATATGGCCCATATACACATACATTAAGGCAGTTCGAGAAAAAAAGAACTCAGTTTCTTCTGATATCACCAGAATATCCATTGAAGAGCGTTTTCTTACTTCTATGGCTGTTGTAATTCCAGCTATTCCATTGCCAATTATGACTAGTTTTTGCATACTAAATTATTTTGAACTTTCAATTCTATGCAAAATACGAAAAACTAGGCTTTTTGGATTGTCTTTTTGCTTACATTTTTACTGAAGTTTTTTAATTCATTTTAAATTGTACGGATTTTATATTTTATAAAGCTGTCTAATTTAATTTTCCAATCTCATTATCGCATTTTTAATAGGATTTTGTTTAATAATTTGAATTAATTCGTTGTTTTGGAAAATATAATTATCAGAATTTTTTGCAACTCTCGAAGAATAACTTCCATCTTTATTGCTTGTCAAAGGGCTATAAATTCCATAATATTCAGCAAAAAAATAGGCATTAGGTGCTGGTTTTTCAAAGAATAGGGTATTAGAAGTATAAAAAATGGGATTATTAATTTTCTTATCTATTTTACCTTTTAATGAAAACACATGATAATAATCCCCAGTTCTTCTTGTAACGGTTTGATAGTCGCCTTTATTAGTTTTTGCATTTGCTTCAGCATATACCAAGCCTTTTGAATCAAATTCAGAAATCACTTCATAATTTATCTTTAACTGGTAAACCAAGAGGTTTACCTTTACCGTACTAACAGACCTAATATGGACTGTTCCATTCGACTCGATTCTTTTTATAGCATTTGTTTCGCCCACTTTTATTCCAGCCACTTCTATTCTAAATTTCTTTTTTATTTCTG
>DAIQBE010000658.1:0-2197 GCA_036781325.1 Leadbetterella sp.
TTCGTCAAAATAATTTCAACCCTAATTAAAAATGAAAACAAAATTCCCAATTGGATTAACCTTAATGGTACTTTTTTCTGCAATCTGTCAGGCACAATTTGGCCCACCCACAGGCGAACCCGATGTTATCAATAAACGTTGGCACGCACAATGGATTTCCGTGCCAAATGCCAGTAATGACGGCTATGGCGTATATATGTTCCGTAAAATGATTGATTTGACTTCAAAACCAAAAAAATTTAAAATTCATGTTTCAGGCGATAATCGTTACAAACTATATGTGAACGAAAAATTGGTTTCAATGGGGCCAGCCCGAGGCGATATTGCCCATTGGAACTACGAGACCGTCGATATTGCTGGATATTTGAAAGCAGGCAAAAATATCATTGCAGCTCAAGTTTGGAATGAAGGCGAATTTAAACCAGAAGCCCAGATTACTTTCAAAACTGGGTTTATTTTACAAGGCGAAACTTCAGCCGAATCAGCCATAAACACCAACAATACTTGGCTATGTGAAAAAGACAATAGCTTTGCTCCCTTCGTTTTTAGAACCAGAGGATATTATGTAGCAGGCGCGGGTGAAATCCGAAACTTGGCTTTAAGTCCAAAAACTTGGCTGAGTGAAAATTTTGATGATAAAAATTGGCAAAAAGCAAGACCTGTTGGTGGAGGCGTTCCTAAAAATATATTGGGTGCTTTCGGTACTATGAGTGGTTGGATGTTGGTACCATCTATAATTCCTCAAATGGAATTAAAAGATGAACGATTAGTAAAAGTAGTTAGTAATGAAGGCATTACGACTTTACCTATTGGGTTTCCTGCCCAAAAAACCGATGTGACGATACCTGCCAACTCAAAAGTAAATATCATTTTAGACCAAAGCTACCTTACCAACGCCTATCCAAATCTGGAGTTTAGTAATGGAAAAAACGCTACCGTTACAGTAAGATACGCCGAAGCACTTTTTAACAAAACTTCAAAAGGTAACCGAAACGAAACCGCTGGTAAAACCTTTGTTGGCCGAGCCGATAGTTTAATTTCTGATGGAAGTCAAAATCAAAAATTTACCAGCCTTACTTACCGCACTTATCGCTATTTACAACTCAGCATTGTAACGCAAAATGAGGGTATTACCCTGAATGATATTTACGGCACTTTTACGGGTTATCCGTTTAAAATGAATGCCCAACTGACTGCCAATCAGCCAGAAATGGACAAAATCCTTGAAATTGGCTGGCGTACCGCTCGCCTTTGTGCCTATGAAACTTATATGGATTGCCCTTATTATGAACAACTCCAATACATCGGGGATGGCAGAATTCAAGCCTTGGTATCGCTTTTTAATAGTGGTGATGATAGATTAGTGAAAAATGCCATTAACTTAATGGACTTCTCTCGCACACCCGAAGGCGTAACTTTGAGCCGACATCCATCTTATACGCCGCAATTTATTCCTACATTCTCGCTTTGGTATATTGGAATGCTACAAGATTACAGCCGATACGGTGCCGATACCGATTTTGTAAAGGGAAAAATGGGTGGTGTACGTCAAATTTTAGAATATTTTAAAAGCTATCAACAAGCCGACGGCTCATTAAAAAATACGCCTCAATGGATGTTTACCGATTGGGTAGACAATGCCAAAGAATGGAAAGCAGGTGCTGGTCCAATGAGTGCCAACGGGACATCCGCCGTACTTGATTTTCAGTTGCTTTGGGCATATCAAGTGGCGGCAGATTTGGAAACTAAATTGGGAAATCCTGCCTTTGCCAACCACTATTTACAAGCCGCCGAAGTTCTGAAAAAGACTATTCGAGCAAAATATTGGGATGCTTCGAAGAAATTATTTGCTGACCGTGAAGAAAAAGATGAGTTTTCACAACATACAAATTCTCTAGCTATTCTGACGGGTTTGGCTAGCATCGAAGAAGCAAAACAAATTGCCCAACAATTATTGACCAATAAACAATTATCTGCTGCATCTATCTATTTTAAGTATTATTTACACCAAGCTTTAATCAAAGCAGGGCAAGGCAATGACTATTTAAAGTGGCTAGACAAATGGCGTGAAAATATTCAGATGGGATTGACAACTTGGGCCGAAACCTCTGATGTGGACAAAACCCGCTCTGATTGCCACGCCTGGGGTTCGAGTCCGAATATCGAGTTTTATCGCACTATTTTGGGTATTGATAGC
>DAIQBE010000659.1:0-2184 GCA_036781325.1 Leadbetterella sp.
AGTGAGCATGATAATAGGCGTTTGTAAAAAATCTGCCAAATCAAAGCTTTCCGCCATCATATCAAAACACTCTTTTGGTGTAGATGGAAACAACAAAACTTGCTTGGTATCTCCATGTGAGGCATAAGCAGCACTTAGAATATCTGATTGCTGAGTCCGAGTTGGCATACCGGTGGACGGTCCTGAGCGTTGAACATCCGCTAAAACTACTGGAATTTCGGCATAATACGCTAAACCCAAAAATTCGTTCATAAGTGAAAGACCCGGTCCTGAAGTGGCTGTAAAAGCTCTAGCGCCGTTCCAATTGGCACCTATAGCCATACCTATCGCAGAGAGCTCATCCTCAGATTGAACAACGGAGAAATTATTTTTACCAGTTTCTGGGTCAATTCTAAGTTTATGGGCATATTTTTCAAATGCACTCACTAATGAAGTGGAGGGTGTAATAGGATACCAAGAAACTACGGAAGCTCCACCATAAACAGCACCTAAGCCAGCGGCTGCATTGCCATCAATTAAAATCCAATCTTTTACAAGATCTCGAGTTTCTACTTTAAATTCCAAAGGAAATGCAAAGTTTTCAGAAATATAATCTCCACCAAGCTTTAAGGCTTTCACATTGGGAATAACCAATTTTTCTTTTCCTTTAAATTGCTCAGAAAGTAATTGTTCCAAAACTTCGAAGCTGATATTCAGTAATTTAGCTAAAGCACCTACATAAACTATGTTTTTGAACAGTTGTTTTTGTCGAGGGTCTGCAAATTCTTTATTGCAAATTTCCATTAAAGGAATGCCAATAAAGTTGATATCATCTCTCAAAAACTCATCGTAAAGTTTTTTTGTGCTATCATACATAAAATAGCCTCCAGGCTTCACGCAAGCGATGTCCTTTTTAAAACTTTGGGGATTAACACTAAGCATAAGGTCAATTCCTGCCTTTCTTCCTAAATATCCTTTTTCACTTACTCTTACTTCATACCATGTTGGAAGTCCTTGTATGTTGGAAGGAAAAATATTTTTTGCAGAAACGGGAACCCCCATTCTAAAAATAGATTTAGCAAAAAGCGAATTTGCACTGGCCGAACCTGTTCCATTTACATTTGCAAATCTTACAACAAAATCATTAATACTACTCATATATCTTATAAAGATCCTGCTTTCGCAGTGTTATACATAAATTTTTTCATGTCCCAAGCTGTGGTTGGACAGCGTTCTGCACAAAGTCCGCAATGCAAACACACATCCTCATCTTTTACCATCACCCTCCCAGTTTTTAAAACATCTGATACCAGAATATCTTGCGTCGTATTTAAAGCTGGAATTAATAATTTATTCCTTAGGTCGTTTTCGTTTTCTTCATTAAAGGTAAAAGTAATACACTTTGTGGGGCAAACATCCATACAAGCATCGCATTCGATGCATTTATCAACGGAAAACTCTGTTTGTACATCACAATTCAGGCATCGCTCAGCCTCTTTGAAAGCGGTTTTTAAATCAAATCCTAACTCAACTTCTTTTTTTCTATCTGCTAAAGTGATTCTTTTATCTTCTTGAGGAACTATAAATCTATCATCTGCCGATATATCATTATCATAACTCCACTCATGAATTCCCATTTTAGTGCTAATGAGATTTACACCAGGAGCTGGTCTTTGATTAATATTTTTAGCTTGACAATATAGATCTATTGAAATGGCTGCTTGATGTCCTTGTGCTACGGCCGTAATTACGTTTTTAGGTCCTAAAGCTGCGTCCCCACCAAAAAACACATTGGGCAATGTAGAAGCAAAAGTTTTTTCATCCACCACAGGCATGGCCCATTCGTCGAAGTTTACACCTAAGTCTGTTTCAATCCATTCAAATTTATTTTCTTGACCAATTGCAATTATTACATCGTCAGCTTCAATAAATTCGTCAGGCTCACCGGTAGGAACTAATTTACGTTTTCCATTAGCATCATATTCTGCTTTAACTTTTTCAAACATCATACCTTTTAGTTTGCCATTTTCAGTGACAAAACTTTTTGGCACATGGTTTTCTAAAATCGGAATATCCTCGTGCATTGCATCTTCTTTTTCCCAAGGAGAAGCCTTCATTTCTGCAAATGGGCTTCTAACCAAAACTTTAACATCTTCTCCGCCTAATCGCCTAGAAGTTCTACAACAATCCATTGCTGTGTTTCCT
>DAIQBE010000660.1:0-2182 GCA_036781325.1 Leadbetterella sp.
TCTTGTTAAAAACAACATTGATCAGCTTGCCTTAAATTATGAGCAGCTTAGAAATACTTTGGAGATTAAGTCAGTGATTTTTTAATTCTAAAACAACAATCAAGATTTTTTTAAGCAATCAATCTATAAAAGCCTCCATTCTAATTCGAGAAACAAACCTATAAAAAGTTTAATGTTTCAATTTGAAAATTTATTATTAGGTAACTTTTTCACCTAATTTTATTTCCAATTTGCTCCTCTCTAATTCTGCAGCTTCTTTTTTTAACTGTCCATAGGTGAATGGGGCAAATAGTAATCCAAAAAAAGATTTGGGATAATTGGGCATTTCTTCAATTCCAATATCATCGCTGGGTTGCTGGCCTTTAGGTAAATAGAATGTTCCAAAAAGGATATCCCAAAATATTACATCACCACCGTAATTAGTATGCCCAATAACATGACTTTTGGAATGATGATACCGATGGTTTTTGGGACTTGAAAAGATATAGTCAAATGGCCCTAGAATTAGATCCAAATTGGTGTGCTGGAATCTTCCGATGGTTCGTCCAAGTAAATTTGTAACAAACACTATTTCGGCTGGGGCTTTAATTAGTGCAAACGGAATTACCCATATTAAACTTGAAACTAAGCCTTCAAGCGGGTGCGAACGTGTGCCATTGAACCAATACAATCTTTCAGAAGAATGATGTACTGCGTGCCAACGCCACATAAATTCATTGGTATGCATCCAACGATGATACCAGTATCTGAAAAAATCATTTACAGAAAGCAAAATTAAAACCTGCACAACAGGGTGAAGTTGGATAGGCCAAATTTGTTTTCCTATTTCTGGTGAAATTTCTTGGACAATCCATGCAGTTGCTGCTATTCTAAGGGGTTTATTGATGTAATCTCCCCAGAGTTTTCCACCAAAAAACATAAACCAATCCGTTGGCAATTCTTTATCATCGAGCCAACGCTTGCTAAATGGAATGAGCCTTTCAAGGGGAGCGAAAATCAAACCGAAGACCAAAAACATGAGGATGGTATCGGTAAAAGTTTTGAAAGTGATGCCGTTTTCTACCAATTTGAAGCCAATAACAAAAGTTAAAAACATAAAAATAGGATAGATGGAAACCTGCAAAAACTTTTTGAAAAGCGTGCCTTCAATCTTTTCAGCTAATGGGTCAATTTTTGACAATACATATCGAATGGGAGCCAATAAATAGCGGTGAGCGGCCATCTCAACTGGTCTAAAAAGGCCCGTTAAGAAAAGCTCAATTTTTCTCAATGTTTTCATTTATTTAGGGTTGTTTTTTAAACCTAAATATACTACTTTATTTCTTCTTTTTCAAAATCTGATTCATTAACCCAAGCCAATTTAAATTTCTCGCCTTTCATAAAACGCTCATAAAAGCCATTAATATCTGCCCCAGGATATTGTTCATACAAATGCCCAAAACCTTGCATCCGCAGGTCACCTTGTACGAGAAGTTTTGCCTCCATTTCTTTTTGCATATCCTTTTTAATAGATTGATAGGTAGGGCTTTGTGCTAAGTTATGTACACAATCAGGGTCTTTGGTAAGGTCGTACATTTCTTCTTTAGGGCGTTTGCCAAACGATAATTGCCAATAGTATTTGTCAATTCCTTTTCGTCTATTGTTCAAAAGCATGGTTTTGGTGGCACCTCCATCACAATTTAAATATCCCGTTTCAGGGTTACAGGCGGGCCATCGGTCGGGTTCGTAGTTTTTTAGATATAGAAAACCGTTTTTATGCATTCCTCTTACGGGATAACCTACATCTTTGGGGCGACCATAATCATGGCGTTCCTGCCCTACCAATTGAAAATTCCGGGTAAGGTCTATTTGACCACTTTTGGTAGAATTGAAAATATTGAATAGGCTTTTTCCTTGAATAGGACGCATACCTGATTTTTTGGGTGTAATTTCAGCGGCCTCTAAAAACGTAGGGGCGAGGTCGGTCATGTTTACATAATCGTTTACCATTCTCCCAGGATTTTTAATACCATTTTTCCACATCACAGCAAACGGTACATGATTAGAATTTTCATATTCATTGCCTTTTACTCTTGGAAAAGGCATGCCGTGGTCAGAAGTAAAAACAATCAGGGTATTCTCCAATTGCCCTGCATCTTCAAGGGCTTTTAGTACTTTCATCACATGACTATCCATGTATTCG
>DAIQBE010000661.1:0-2179 GCA_036781325.1 Leadbetterella sp.
TTCTTCCATCGACTTTAATAATCGTGTAAGACTTCTGGCTTCCAATCCCATCATCGGACCGATTTTGGTTGCCGGTGTTCCCTCCTCAGAATGAATGTTGAGTAATGCGAAACCAATAGACATCGTGCCTTGGTATTTGGCAGCCTGCTGGTTATACATCCTGGCGATGCTGTGCCAGGCTGCCTTTATATTATAGTCTATGGTTTCTTCGCGTTTCATGTATTTCAAACGGTAACGAAGGTAAAAAGAAAATGTTATGCATGCATACTATTATTTTTAAGTAAAAGTTAAATGCCTACATTGTTTAAGAATTCAAAATTAACATTATAATTTCAATCTTTATGAAAATATTGGTTTGTATTTCAAGTGTTCCGGATACTACTTCAAAAATTACTTTTGAGGAAAACAATACAAAATTTAGCAAAGGAGGCATTCAATATATTATTGGGCCTTATGATGATTATGCGTTGGCAAGGGGAGTAGAACTTAAGGAAAGTTTAGGTGGAAGTTTAACAGTGTTAAATGTTGGATTAGCAGATTCTGAACCTCAGATAAGAAAAGCTTTAGCAATTGGTGCAGACGACGCTGTTCGTATAGATGCCGAACCTTCTGATTCCTATTTTGTAGCTTCTGAAATAGCGAACTATGCCAAAGATAAAAATTTTGATCTTATTCTAATGGGTAGAGAAACTACTGATTACAACTCGGGTGTGGTTCATGGTATGGTAGGGGAGATGCTAGGAATTCCTTCTTTTTCTCCTGTTATGGAATTAACTTTAGAGGGAAATAAAGTCCATTTATCTAGGGAAATCGAAGGTGGAAAAGAGAAATTAGAAACTAATTTGCCTTTGGTATTAGGTTGTCAAGAACCTATCGCAGAATGGAAAATTCCAAACATGAGGGGTATTATGTCAGCAAGAACAAAACCTTTAGCGGTAATTGCAGCTAGCTCTCAAGAACTGACTTTAATAGAAAATTACGAATTGCCCCCGGCAAAAGGAGCTTGTAAAATGATTTCCGCTGAGGATGCTGGGTCATTAATTAAATTATTACAAACAGAAGCTAAAGTTTTATAAAACCTAAATAATAATTAAAATGTCAGTATTAGTATATATCGAATTGGCTGAAGGTCAATATAAGAAAACATCATTAGAAGCTATTTTTTATGGTTCAAAAGTAGCAGAAATAATAGGAACAGAACTTCATGTTCTTGCAATCGGCGACGCCGAAAAAGCTGAATTAGCAAAAGCTGGAGGATATGGCGCATCTTCTGTATTACACGCAGATGCTAATGATTTGAAAGAGCAAAATATTATGGCCTATGGAAAAGTATTAACTGCTGCGGTTAAAAGCACCAATGCTTCCGTAGTAATTTCAAGTAAATCTTCACTTTCTGATGCGGTTATGGCTAGGTCAGCGGCCTCGTTAAATGCAGGTTTGGTGGGAAATATTGTTGAGTTACCTGAAATAAAAGAAGGTTTTAAAGTTAAAAGAAGCATTTTTTCGGGAAAGGCATTTGCTTTGACTGAAATAAAAAGCGAAATTAAGTTTTTAGCCATTAAGAAAAATGTTGTGGATCCGATACTAACAAATTCCGAAGCCACAGTTATACAATTTTCGGCGGATCTAGGGAACTCTGTTTCTTCTTCAAAAATAGTAGAAACCATAAAAGCTAGCGGTGCAGTTTCTTTACCTGAGGCAGACATAGTTGTATCAGGAGGAAGAGGATTAAAAGGTCCAGAAAATTGGCAACCTTTATTAGATTTGGCAGAGGCTCTAGGCGCTGCAACAGCCTGCTCTAAGCCAGTATCTGATTTAGATTGGAGACCTCATCATGAGCATGTTGGTCAAACTGGAGTAAAAGTTGCACCAAATCTTTACATAGCATGTGGTATTTCAGGCGCGATTCAACATTTGGCAGGTGTAAATTCTTCTAAAGTAATTGTAGTAATTAATAAAGACCCGGAAGCTCCTTTCTTTAAAGCCGCAGATTATGGTATAGTGGGAGACGTTTTCGATGTTTTACCTAAACTGACAGCTGCCGTAAAAGCAATGTAATTTTTTATACGTATTATATGCAGAAAAGCCTCCAAATGGAGGCTTTTCTAGTTTATAAAAAGAAAAATTGTTACTTAAAAATAAATAATTTTATCTTTTTGTTTCTAATCAAAATAATCAT
>DAIQBE010000662.1:0-2178 GCA_036781325.1 Leadbetterella sp.
GACGGCTCCAATTTTAAACAATCAGCTTATGGTACAATTTCTTACTTGCCTAGTGCTTTTGGCGGAGTGGCAGCATCTGTAGTAATTCGAGATTTACTAGGAATTCCTATCGATACTGAAAAAAGACCAAAGAATATGAAAAGGTCAAAATTAAATCCAAAAAAATAGGGCCTGAGAAAATCAAGCCCTGAGTTTTAATTTTTTATTTTGATGTGATTATCTCAAACTTAAGTTTTCGCGGTGAGGTTTTTGTAATAATCTGTTGATTTCGAATATAGGTTAGATTATATACATTAGAAATAGCTTTACTGAATTTTTCAAAAACCGTTTTTAATTCTTTAACTGTTTCAGGAAAACTGGCAGTTCCTCCGCTTGCCAATTTTGTCAAAACTGGTTTATCAACTCCTCCATTTCCATTTAAACCAATACAAAAACTTGTAATTTTATACGTGTTTTTGTCGGATTTTATTTTACTTACCAAATAATCGGAATTTATTTGAGGAGGAGCCATATTATCTGAACCATCAGTAAAAGTAAATAACACTCTTGATTGGGACTTGGAACTTAATAACATATCAATTCCTTGATCTACTGCATTATATAGAGCTGTAAATTTTCCTTGTTTTAGTCCATTTACATATTTTTTTAAAGCTTCTTTATCAGTAGTTAATGGAAATTCATTTACTGTATCAGAAAAATCTACTATTCCCATTTTTACCACTTTACGTTCTGTAAATATTTTTTCAATAAAATCTATAGCGTAAGTTTTAATAACTCCAAAATCAGCTCCTAAAGATTCGCTGCGGTCTAATACTAAAACCACGCTGATATCTTCTGACTGGTTAAAGCTCATTGTAAATTCAACATCCTTCTTCCAATCGTTAATATCCGTTTTAAATTCATAAGCATTAATAGCTTCAATATTGTGATTATCAGAATATTCATCAATAATTCTAAAATTGTCAATAATTACTTTAGTTCCTGCAGGTCCATCAACTTCTCCACCGAATGTCTTGGTGAAATCAATTTTTATTTCTCTGGATGTTTTCAAAGCATCAAATTTTACTTCTGGGCTTTTGCCTGAAGTATTCCAAAAATCCAAATATATTTCATAGGAATTTCCTTTGGGATTAACATCCCCACCACCACAGCTGGTTAATATAATTACAAAGAGAACAAGACTTTTAATTAAGAAAGCGTTTTTAAGTTTCATTTGGGTAAAATTTATTGTTATCAGTTATGGAAACGAAAACATCGTGCCAAAACTTTTAATTGTATTGAAAAATATTGCAAATTTGCATAAATTTCCATAAATATGAACGTAGGAATAGTAATTTTAGCTGCAGGTGCTTCCTCAAGAATGGGTTTTCCAAAGCAAACCTTACCAATTTTTGGCACTACTATGCTAAAACATTTATTATTAGAAGTATTTGAAACTCCCTGTTTTCCTATTACTGTGGTAGTTGGAGCTAATAAAGCTAAGGTGGTACCAGAATTAAAAGATATGCCCGTTAACGTTATTGACAACAAGGCTTGGGAAGAGGGAATGGGAGGGTCAATTAAAATGGGTTTAATAGGTACTTATTTAGTTTCAAACGCTATTGAAGCAATTATTGTGATGACTTCTGATATGCCTTATGTAAATGCTGGTCTTTTAAAGAGTTTGATACAAACCGCCGAAGATCTTCCTAACAAAAGCATAATAGCCGCAAGATATAATGAAACTGCAGGCATTCCTGTTTTATTTAAGAGGACAAGATTCGAAGAAATTCTTGATTTAAAACCAGAAATGGGAGCTAAATCTATATTAGAAAAAAACCGCCATGATATTGCCACTGTTGATTTTGAATTGGGCAGAATTGACCTAGACACTAAAGAAGAATATTTTAATTTTATTCAATCTAAAAACTAAAAAATGCAAGCTATAGCCTTCTATTTAATTTATCCATTTTTAATGCTTGTTTCTAGTTTACCCCTTAGATTTTTATATTTTCTTTCTTCCTATGTGGTATATCCAATACTATATTATATTGTTGGTTATAGGAAGAAAGTAGTTAAAAAAAATCTAAAAAACTCTTTTCCAGAAAAAAGCTCAGACGAATTATTAGAAATTGAAAAGAAATTCTATAAATACCTTTCTGATATATTTTTAGAGGTTTTAAAAAGTTTTACTATTTC
>DAIQBE010000663.1:0-2176 GCA_036781325.1 Leadbetterella sp.
AAATTGATTTTTATATTTACAAAAAAATTCTGCCCTTTTAATGAAAAAAACACTTCTCTTTTTTCTCCTTTCTCAGGCCAGTTTTGGTCAACATTTGGTAAAAGGCCTAATAAAAGATTATAAAACATGGAAACAAAAACAATGGAGCACAGAGCAGATTTTTAAGTATAATGGTTTTGGATTAGTGCAACAAAACCTCCAGCAACAAAGCTTTTCCCAAAATCAATTTACAGGCTATGGATTTGCCGCTTTGGGCAATAAAGTAATAGATAGACCTAAATATGAATTAGGAGTGGAACGCTACTTGGGGCTTATGCCATTTTTCCAATCAGAAAACGGTACGGCAAATTCTTATTCTATAAATACCGTATTGGCAAGGCATTATCTAAGAAAAGTGAATAATAAAATTTCTTTGGGGGCTCAGGTCGCATTCAGTTTTTCTGGAAGGTTTGGTCCAGAATACGACAACAACAGTTTTGCAACTGAAGTATTTACGAGTTTAAGGCCTAAAATAAGATACAAAACTGATTTTCGATTTTTAAAAAGAAGCTATGGTTTGGATTATAGCTTATCAGCAGCAGTAGGCAGTATTGGCTTTTGGACGCCGACTTTCACTTCAAATTTCACAAACAATAAGATCGGAATTTTTCTACCAAATTCCTATAATGCTATTGATAGTCGGGTATTTTTACGTTTTCCTCATAAAAAACGAATACAAAGCATTAGCCCCTTGCTGGGTTATGGCTGGAATCTACAAACTTTGACTCCTTCAAAATATCCAAACGTAACAAACGGCACCCACACCATTTATATAATTGCTAATCTTCATAAAATTAAGTAAGTATGAAAAAATATCTAATCTTAGCAATCGTCGTATTTCTATCTTCATGCGAGCAACTCTTCATGAAACCTCAGCCAGAAAACACCCCACAGTCTGTTTTTGAACAAGTATGGACTTTTGTAAATGAAAAATATGCTTTTTTTGAATACAAAAATGTAGACTGGGATGCTATGAAAATAAAATATGGAGCCAAAATAAAAGAAAACATGACCGATGAGGACTTGTTTCAAGTCTGTTATGATATGTTGTATGAATTGAAAGATGAGCATACCAATCTTATTTCTAAGTTTAATATTTCTAGAAACCCCGAAGTATTTTTAGATTATCCAGAGAACTTTTCTGGAGATTTATTGCAAAGAAATTACTTCAAAGGACGCACCCAGATTGTATCTCCCTTCTCTTATTTTGATTTTGGCGATATCGCCTATTTTAGCTACCGCTCTTTTAGTGATAGTTTTACAGACGAGGCCTTAGACTATATATTAGAAAAAGCAAAAACAAAAAGCGGACTAATTTTAGATATAAGAGAAAACGGCGGAGGCTCTGTGGCTAACATTGATAAACTGGCCAGTAGATTTATTAGTGATACCACATTGCTAGGAAAAGAATTTCATAAAAACGGACCTAAAAAAGATGATTTTAAAGAAGAAAAGTATGAAATATATCCAGTTAAAGATGGAGTTACCTATTTAGAGAAACCTATAATACTTCTTACCAACCGCGGCTGCTACAGTGCCACCAATATGTTTGCCGCTTTTATGAAAGGCCTTAAAAATGTGACTTTAGTGGGTGGAAAAACAGGCGGAGGTGGCGGGTTGCCTACCGCCACAGAACTGAGTAACGGCTGGATATTGCGGGTTTCAGGCTCAAAGACTTTCGACAGAAATGGCCTAAACATAGAGAACGGAATAGATCCCGACATAAATATAAATATCAGCAAAGCCGATATGGACAAAGGCAAAGATACCATTTTGGAAGAAGGATTTAGGCAGATTAGGAAACGTTAATTTAAAACCTCCACTTACATTAATACATTTTTAAATCAATGATTAGCATGAGTAAAAGTTTTTGTGACATTATTTTGAATTAATAATGTCACAAAAAGTAAATTACCTTAATGTCGTAAGTATTTATTAAACTACCTAAAAAGTTTCTTGCGTTTATAAAACATGAAATTTCAAACGAGGTTTCTAGAAAAAAGGATACACCAATTTTCCTTTCTTTTTTCCTAATTAATCTTTCCAGTTAAGCGCTTTTTTAGCTTCTTCATAGTTTGTCCAATCAATATTTGACATCCTGGCTCCTGTTGAAGCAGGAACAAATACAAAACGAAAA
>DAIQBE010000664.1:0-2170 GCA_036781325.1 Leadbetterella sp.
CCGAGTTGGCATTTGGAGGCTTTGTATTAATTATTTAATAGTTTTTATTATAAGTGGTTTGTGGCATGGAGCCGCCTGGACGTTCATTGTGTGGGGCTCATTACATGGTTTATACTTAGTTTTTGGTATGCTTAGAAAACGGTATTCTCCAATAAAGCTTCCTGAAATTCCGATATTGTCCATAATTTCCACCTTCCTTTTAGTAATGTTAGCCTGGGTATTTTTTAGGGCAAAAGGAATTTATAATTCTAAAATTATACTTTTAAAAATATTTACTTTTAATTATTCTGAAGGATTTAGTCTTCCTTTTGACATGAATGAGTTTATTTTTTGTTGGTTTTTATTAATTATTCTTTTTTTAAAAGACATTTTTATCAAAGAGATTTCAACTAAAAATACCAAAGAATTCTATTTTAAATTTGTTGGTTTAGCCCTAATATGTTATTTCTTTGGAATTTTTTCTTCTAATCAATTCATTTATTTCCAGTTCTGATGACAAAAATTATTAAATATATAGTATTACTTATTTTTAGTTTTTTGTGGTTTTTAGGGTGTTCAAAACCCTTTTCTGACTATCTTTTTGATCAAAAAATACTAATGGATGATTTCAGGTATGGAGATCTTTATCGCTTAAGCAATTTACCAAAATTTAAAAAACCTTTGGAAAAATGTAAACAATTTTCTGAAAAACAAAAGGTAAAAATAAGCCTTTTTCTAGCAGGGGATAGTTTTACGGAAGATAAGCGAATCTCAAAAAAAGATTTTGTGGCCGATAGCTATTTTAGAGGAAATGTTGCAGAGGCCAATGAAGACTTACCAATAGTAGCAACAAAAAAAGTATTAATAATTGAAACTGTTGAACGTCATTTTAGGGAAAGATTTACTGAGCCATGGAAAAACTGGGAGTATAGATTAAAGAAAAATGAAGAAAAATTCAAAATTTCTATTCCAAGTTTATTAAGTTTAAATATGCCCTACAATGAAAAACTACATCAAGCCAGTCTATTTGGTTTTGATGTCATTCTTTATATTAAGGAATGGAAAGCTTTGCTCAATTACTATTTTTTTAATAGAATTGACGAAAAAGTGTATCTATCAAAAGACAAGAATAACATTTTATATTATTTAGATATTGAACCAGGTATTAGCTCATGTTTTGACAATATAGAAGAAAAAGAGATTGAAAAATTGGTTAGCAATGTAAATGTTACCTATAAATACTATAAAAGTTTAGGTTTTGATGAAGTGATATTAAGTATTATTCCAAACAAAACGAGTATTCTGGGAAGGGATTTAGGTAATTATAATCATTTGATTACTAGAATAGAAAATAACTCAAAACTAGAGATGCCTATAATTAGTGTTTATAAAGAATTCGAAAAAGGCGGCAGCAAATTATATGACTTAGGCGATTCTCATTGGAGTTGTGATGGAGAACAAATTTGGATAAATAAAGTAAATGCTAAGCTTTTAGACCTGCAATAAGGTTTTGGCATAGGCTTCTGCACTATGTGATTCTCGATATTTCAAACCCTCAATTATTCTATTTTGTGGATTTTTAAAATAGAATATAAGTGCATTCCTAATTTCATTAATATCGGTTGGATCAATAATTTTACCCATTTGATATTTATTTACTTGATCGGCCATAACACCGTATGAAGACACAATACAAGGTTTATTATGATTAGCAGCATTGCCAACTACCCCACTAGAACCATAAAAATTAAGATTCATTCTTAAGATAACATCAGATTGAGAGAATGTGGACTCCATTTCTGAATCAGATATAAAACTGTCCAATGTAACCAACTGATATTCTGAACCAACCTTTTTTAAATTTGATAAAGCCTGTTCATAGTTTTCTCTAAACTTGCCAATGATAAGCAAAGATATGTTCTTTGAAATATCTGGCTCTAAACCATTTAAAGCTAAAAGAATGTTTTCCGTATTTTTTCTTTCATCAATATATCCAAATTGTAAAAAGATTAAATTCCCTTCAGGAATACCGTATTTTTTTCTTAAATCAAAATCTTTAAGTTGAGGATATTGAAAACAAGGATCGGGAAGATAATAAAACCTTTTATTTTTTGGTAACCCCGGTAATTCTTCATCATTTAAAACGAAGACTTTTAACAAATTTTTGTTTCTTAGAGCAAAATATAAGGTT
>DAIQBE010000665.1:0-2165 GCA_036781325.1 Leadbetterella sp.
GTTGTCTGACAATTTTTGTGGAGATGTAACCCTTTTGCACATTGTCAGACAATCCGAAAGATTAACTTTTAAAACAAAACAAACTACGAACAATAGGAGAAAATTATTTTTTCTTCCCTACCTTTTGCCAAAGTGAATGGGTTTGTTCAATCCAATCCTTATCATTCGTTGCTTTAATATGTGGTGGAATCCCTGTTTTTTCGTAAGGGAAATGGTCTAAAAAACGAGAAGTAGCACGATAAAGCGTAAAACCTGAAGGAGTTTGGGCAGGTGTTATATTTCCAAAAGCAATAAATCCACCCGAATTTTCACCAAAAAGTAAAACTTTATCACTTTGTAAACCTTCTAATATAAAACCCTCTGCCGCGCTAGCACTCTCACGGTTATACATCATGATTATTTTTTTTGGTGTAGGTTCAATCCGTTCGGCTTGATAGGATTCGTTCATATCAGAGGGCTGATCTGCGGGAACAAAAGTACCTAATTTAGCCTTTTTTAGGCGTTCTATAACACTCTTAATGGCATTGAGCATCTCAACTCCATAAGCCTCCTTATTTTTCTCGATCATTACCAGCATTTCTTCATACTCTTTGATAATTTCACTCGAACAATAATAGTCATATTTCTTTTTTGGAATAGGACGGGTATAAAGATATTTACGTAAAGGATACCAACCACTTACAGTTCCCCCGCCATTACTTCGTAGGTCAATTATCAAATATGGTTTTTGTTCCAAAATAGGAGTAATTTGCTTATATATCGAATCAAATTTGCTTTGTAAAGAGGGATCGAAAGACTTAATATGTAGATAAGTGGTGCTATCATTAAGAACCTTAAATTGAAACCAATCTCCCTCGGGGGGCATATTGAAAGCAGAAGGTTTTGTTGAAGAACTTGTAGGGAAAATTTTATTGGCATCAAAATTAGTCGGTACAGGATTTTCGCTTTCTGAATAATTGACTATGGTTTGATAATTTTGCAAATGTTTGATAAATAGAAAATTTTTAGCGTCTATTTTCTTAAATTCTACTTTCACTTGCCCTTTTTCCCATAATGGAGATTTGGTCTGGGTAATAATTCCATAATAATCTCGCCAATGGGTAGGGCTACGCATCACTGCCACTTGATAATTAGCGTTGTCATAAATCCCTTCCAAAGGGTCTTTGCTTTTTGCCAAATATTGCCAAATTTTGGTGGAATCGTATGGTATTCGCTCCCATTCTCGAAAAAGGTTGCTCTCTTTAAAGGCTTTGACCGATTCTGGTGAACTTGCATCTACCTGTAGTGTTTGATGAAATTCAGCATGTAAATGATTATCCCGAAAAAAGTTGGTGTATTCTTTCAACAGAGCCAAACAAGTAATTGGGGTTTGTTTGTTTTTGTTGGCTTTTTCGATCAAACTTTTCTTTAAAGTTTGATAGGATTTTTTGTTTTTTGAAGTAACATTGTCCTGAAAACCAGCATAATGGTTTTCGAGATGGTTAATCACAAAATCCAAATCCTTTTTGCAATCACAAGTTTTGCCCGATTGACAAAAAGCATAAAAAGGAAGTACGACAACCAACCAACTAATAAAAAAAATTTTCATAAAAATATAAAATTAGGTTTTGTAAAAAAAATATATGTTCTTCTAATGTTATTGCAAAAAATACAAAGCTGTTATCTGCTGGCCATCATTTGTCAACTCTTTTTAAATCTAAATCTTGAAAATCAAAACTAAAGTCAATGTTTGGCGAAATGCCTTTCATTTTTATACTTTGTGCTTTGCCTTCTTCATCCAATGAAAACATAACAAAGGCATCACAATTCATATCTTGATACTCCCATTGAATTGCAAAAGTATTTGCTTTATAAAATTGCATTTGCCCTGTTAGTTTTGGAGAACGGTAGGATTTAAACCAGAGTTGTTTATCTTTTTGGAATATTTCTATTTTTCCAAACCATTGGTCCTCGTAGACTCCTATAAAATCTTCATTTTTGATAGTCGATTTATTGGCGGTTTTTACGGTCTCCCATACTTTTTTGACTACTTCATCTCCTGTGTTTTTTTGTGAGTTAAAATAGGCATAGTATTTTTCAACCCATCCAAAATCTTGAAGTCCTAAATAACTATCAATAATTGTTTGACTTACCGCTGCAAATACTCCAGAGCCACCGTTTTCAGT
>DAIQBE010000666.1:0-2159 GCA_036781325.1 Leadbetterella sp.
AAAGAAGCTTTCTGCTTTTTTCTCTATAACCCAGGAAAATTTAATAATCAAATACAACTCACTCCAATTAAATTCGGCTTTTGAGGCTATTTGCTGGCAAATAAGAGTCTTGGTTTTATCTAGATCAGAATTGCACAGTAAACAATCAGTAAAGCCGGCTAAAATTAGCTTATAATAGTCTTTGAGCTCTGAATTCTTTTTAATCGAATACAAAGGGCGGGTCTCTGGTTCTACATGCGGCTTCTTTTCAATAAAAATTTCATTGCCTTTACAATAGGCAGTAAAGAAAAATGTGATATAATCCTTAAAAGCCTTTATTTGACCAGTTTCTTTATCTAAAAAAAATGAAATAGCGTTCTTAAGCTCAAACAGGTCATTATTAGCAAATTCCTTAGCTTCATTTAACATTATCCTTCTAATCGATAGTTTGAACTTTATTATTGCCTGAGCTATGTACAAATCATGGGAATCATCCGAATTATATTTAATAATTAACATTAATGAGTTTGCTACATCCTTATCATTTTCAACTGAATCTGCAGTTTTTAGTAATAGATTAAGTGATTTTTCAAAATTAATCTGATCATTAGTTAGTTTCATTCTATTAATTATAATATTTTGGTTATAATAATAATTTAAGTTGATTTATTTTAAATAATAGTATTATTTTTTCAATTTTTCATCAAGCCACTTCCAAATTACTGAAAACATTAACCCTTGTGCTCCATTAGTAATTATCCTCGTCTTTAATCCTCTTCCAAATAACCCTATAACACCGTCTTTTTCAATGATTTGCCTGGCTGCATCCATATAGGAAACATTATCAACATGAGTTTGTCTATATGTTTTCAATACTCTTAAGGAATTGGAAATCGTGTCTGATATAACAGAAGAGCAGAACCCAATTCCAGCATTTCTAAGCAGTTTATACATTTTGGAGCTAGGCACTGGAATTACCTCCTGCATTGTATTAAAAGTAGCAAACCAAGGGTAATGTCCTGCAAAAGTAGCGAATGAGGCTCCTAAAGCACCATGGTAAAACACTTTAAAACCATGCACTTTGGATTTTTCTCTAAGTTTTTTAAGCGCAGTTTGGCCTTCGACTTGAAGTGTTGTTTTAATTGTATCAACCGGCATGAGGAAAATCCTAAATAGCGCTGCCCCAATAGAAGCCCCAAACGTTTTAGCAAACGCTGGCAGCTTCTTTGTTGATTCATAGGAATTAAATAACTCAAGCACTCCAACGTTTGCAGTTGTATCTCCGAACCTCTTAAAGGTCCTTGAATCAAAGCTGCAGAGTATCCTCTATAGAATCTTAGCAAACCACCTTCTGCGTATAATACCTTAGCTGCTTCCTTTGTGGACATTCCGTATCGGTACTGGTAATTCATTATTGTTCGCATCCACATTAAGGTTGAAACTTGGGTTACCATTGCGATTGCACCTGATATACCTCCTCGAAATGCAGATTTCAATGCTTTATTTACTATTTGGAAAAAGGATAAATTTGCTTTTGGTTGTTCTAATTTATCTTTACTATTACTAGAAGCCGATTTATTGGTTTTTAGACTTTCTATTAGTTTAGATATTTTTTCAGCTTCTTGGTAGTCTTCTCTTAGAATAGCTGATTTTAGCAAAGCTTTTTGATATTTGACCTGGTTTATATTCATTCTCACAGCTTCAACCTTTTGTTTGATTTTGCTGGCTTCTGTGAAATTCATTGCTTTTGCAGCTTTATGCATTTCTTCTCTTAAACTAGTAAATTCATCCTCCATTTCTATAATAGGATTAAACTGGTCGTCTGACCATTCACAGTCCAACACACCGAACTTAGAGTTATCAAATTGGTCAATAGACATAAGTACATCATTGAATTCCTCATTTGTAAATCTTTTAAACCCTCCATCATCATATTGTAATTTTATTGTTCCTTCTTTTACATCAACTATTGTTGCTGAATATTCAGAACCTGACCATCTCTTCCCTGTTCCTTTAACATAGACCTTTTCACCTACGTAATGGTGGTTTAGTGTTTTAGTATTAGATGACATATTGAAATTTATAAAATAATGAATTATTGATTTACTTGAATTAGGTAAGCATTTACAATCCCCGAATTATGTATTAAAATTCCTTATTTTTGTTAAATGCTAATTTTA
>DAIQBE010000667.1:0-2158 GCA_036781325.1 Leadbetterella sp.
GTTTTAAGTATTAATGCCATTTCATCCCATTTTAAATGGGCTCCACCCATCGGTTCAGGTATAATATCGTCAATTAATCCATTCCCTTTCATGTCTATTGCGGTAAGTTTTAAAGCTTCGGCGGCTTGCTCTTTGAATTCCCACGTTCTCCATAAAATTGTAGAACAATTTTCAGGTGATATGACGGAATACCAAGAATTTTCCAACATTAACACTCTATCACCAATCCCTATTCCTAAAGCTCCGCCTGAGGCTCCTTCACCAATAATTACACAAATTACCGGCACTTTTAGACGCATCATTTCTCTTAAATTTCTCGCAATTGCTTCTCCTTGACCCCTTTCTTCAGCCTCTAAGCCAGGAAATGCTCCAGGTGTATCTATCAAAGTAACAATTGGTATATTAAATTTTTCAGCTACTTTCATTAATCGTAATGCCTTTCTGTATCCTTCGGGGTTAGGCATTCCAAAATTACGAAATTGTCGTTCTTTGGTTTTCCGACCTTTTTGTTGGCCAATTATCATTACACTTTGTCCTTCAATATTTGCCAATCCACCAACAATAGCAGGATCATCTTTTACTGTTCTATCCCCATGCAACTCGTGAAACTCTGAACATATTTTTTCAATATAATCTAAGGTGTAGGGCCTATCAGGATGTCTTGAAAGCTGAACTCTTTGCCATCGTGTAAGGTTTTCAAAAGTTTCTTTTCTTAACGTTTCTATTGCTGATGTGAGATTTCTAACGGCGTCTGCGACATCAACACTATTTTCTTCTGCCAATTTTTTCATATCCTCTAATTTGGCTTCAAGCTCCGAAATCGGTTTTTCAAATTCTAAAAGTGTTCTCATTTAAAAAAGTTTACAATTCAAATATTTGATTCTGAAAGGGAATCACAACGTTCGATATTCCTATATTTTCCAAAGTATTTTTAAAGTTTTCCATTGCATTTATTTCTCCATGCACCAAAAATAAGTTTTTTAGTTTTGATTTATCTTGATTTTCGGCAAAAAATATTAAATCATTTAAATCTCCATGTCCGCTAAAGACATCTATCTTCCTAATTTTAGCTCTAACATCAAATTTTTTATTATTTATATTTAGCTCTTTAATATCGCCCGCTAATAATTTTCCACCTATAGAATCTTCCGTAGCATAGCCAATCATTAGGATGGTAGCATATGGATTTTCAATATTTTGCTCAATATGATGTTCGATTCTTCCTCCCTTTATCATTCCAGAAGAGGAAATAATTATACAAGGCTCAGTGTGATTAGAGACTGCTTTACTCGCTTGATCTGTTTCTAAATAGTGTAAGTTTTCAAAATCAAAAAGATTTTCATTTTCCTCATAAAAATCATTAGCTTCTTTGTTAAGGGTCTTTCTGAATTTTTCATATACTTTAGTGCTCGCTCTTGCCAATGGACTATCAGTAAAAACCTTTATGGGTTTAATATTGTGGTCTTCATAAATTTTATTTAAAGTATAAAGCATACATTGGGTGCGTCCGACACTGAAAGCTGGAATTATTAATCTACCAGTAATCTCAAGACATGACTCTTCAATGATCTGTTTTAATAAAACTTCCGGAGATTCTTTATCAATATGAGTTCTATTACCATAAGTAGACTCCATTATTAAATAATCTACCTGAGGCAATTTTTGAGGGTCATTTAAAAGTGTAAAATTTTTCCTGCCGATATCTCCAGAAAAACCTATTTTCTTTAATATTCCTTTTTCTAAAACTTCAATTACGATATGAGCAGCTCCCAATAAATGACCAGCAGGATAAAATGTCACAAATCCATTATCTTTAAATTTAAATTTTTGAAGAAAAGGTATAGGAACAAAATTTCCTATAGCTTCTTCAACTTGCTTTCTCAAATAGAGACCCTGTGTTTCAATACCTTTCCATTTTTTTGATTTTTTATGGCTCCTTTCAACTCTTTTAAATTGCTTAGCATTTAAATTTGCTGCGTCATGTAAAAGCAATTCAGTTAATTCAATGGTTGGGTAAGTACAAAGAACTTGGCCTTCGAATCCATCCACATATAAGTTAGGGATTTGCCCAGAATGGTCAATATGGGCATGAGTTAAAAAAACAATATTTAATAAAGAAGCATCAAAAGGAAAATTTCCAAATTTATTTTTTTCTGTA
>DAIQBE010000668.1:0-2154 GCA_036781325.1 Leadbetterella sp.
CACATTATCTACATCGCATAAAGTGGCAACTTCAACATTTGGCAAATTCATAAAACCTGAGATATGGTCTTTACCACGGCTATTGATGCCAATAACTGCAGCACGAATTTTATCATTGGAGCCAAAGGCTGAGGCTGGAATTATAGTCGGAATTGCGTAAGCTGCTAATGCGCCTGGCAAAGTAGTTTTTAAGATTTCTCTTCTGGTAAATTTTTTCATTTTTAAGGTTTAATATTTCTTCATAAATATAAGATAAATAAGACAAAAATCAAAAAATCATTACTTTATGGTACTATTTAAAATTAATTTCATCGGACTAAGTTTAAAATTGATTTTATACATTTTCTTGATGAAGATAAGATTGGGAAACCAAATTAGCAACATTTTTATAAATTTTCAAAGAAGAATACCTGCCTTTTAAATTTTTGAACCAACCACGATTCGGCGACCCGATTTTATGCTTAAAATATTTCGAATTGTCCTTGTTTTTCCTTGGAACCAGTAATTATTTATCATTTATTAAAATTTTAATTGTGCTTTAAAATCTTCCTATGGACAGTCCGAATATATCCGGAAGGTGATTAAAGATACAATCAGTGATTTATTTTTTAAAAGGTTTTATTTTATACTATTTCTCCAATCTATAATCTTATATGCGATTTATATATTTCACAAATACAGCTGCATTATACATTAAAATAAATTTTTACATTATATTTGTTAAAACTCAGACCTTAAATAAAATATGAAAAACCTACTTTTTGTCTTTTGCGTATTGCTAAAATTTGAAGCCATGGCTCAGCAAAGCCAAGTGTTCGACAATCTTACTTTACCCTCTAAAATATTGGGGAGTGAGCGTAAATATGCCGTGTATCTGCCCGCTGGTTACGAAAATTCACAACGTCATTATCCCGTGCTATATTTGCTTCATGGTGGTGGCGACGACCATACTGGCTGGGTGCAGTTTGGTGAGGTGCAAGCCATTGCCGACAAAGCCTTTGCTGATTTAAAAGCTACTCAAATGATTATCATAATGCCAGATGCTAATACAGGCAAAAGAGGATATTTTAATGATGTGAACGGAGATTTTAATTATGAAGATTTCTTTTTTCAAGAACTGATGCCCTTTGTTGAGAAAAAATATAGGATAAAATCCGAAAAAAAATATAGAGCGGTAGCAGGCCTATCTATGGGTGGGGGAGGTTCCTATTTTTATGCTATGCATCATCCTGAGTTGTTTTCGTCAGCTTGTCCGCTAAGTGCAGCAGTAAGGAATGAAAGCATGGACGATTTTAAGGCGAGGTTAAAAACCCAAAACATTATCATAAAAGACGAAACCAAAGTGCAGGCTTACTACGAAAGGCACGCAGCATTGGTTCAGCTTGAAAAAAATAAAATAGAAGATTTAAAATCTGTCAAATGGTATTTTGACTGTGGTGATGACGACTTTCTTTTTGAAGGCAACAGCCTTGTACATATTGCTTTTCGTAAAAAAGAGATTCCTCATGAGTTTAGAATTCGAGATGGTGCACACAATTGGACCTACTGGCGTACTTCACTTCCCGATGTGTTGAGTTTTGTTTCTGATACTTTTCGTCAGAAATAGGAACGAGGAAGGTTAATTATGAATGCTAATTTCCAAAAAGAATTAGTAAGGCTTAACGAAATTTTTTAGAAAGGAAGTTTTACAAATTCATTAGAATTGAAATTGTATTAAACCAAATTAAACAAAGTCATTTTGTTGAAAATGGATGTTTTAAATATATTTTTATGTATTCTTCCCTATTTATTGACAAATTGAATCGTCTTTTTCTTTCATTAGAAATTAATAAAAAGGGCATACTTATCTTTACATCTTCATTAATGCCACGTAGGTTTCTATTCCATTCCAAATATTTTGAATCCTAATATTTTCATTTTCAGCATGTTGGTTATTGTCATGATTCGCAATTGGAACTGTGATAGTAGGGGTTCCAAGATATTTTTCAAATAAAAATAGAGGTAAACTTCCGCCCAAACTTGGCATTAATACCACTTCTTCATTGGTGCTCGATTGTACCGCTTTTATTACAGTTTGTGCAATAGGTAAATCCATTTTTGTACGTTGAGCATTATACCCATTTTTTGCTAAAACACGAACGATGAGTGGGTATT
>DAIQBE010000669.1:0-2151 GCA_036781325.1 Leadbetterella sp.
TAAACCTTCTGTATCTAGCACCATGTCTGTAGGACTACAAATAATAATCTTACACCGGGGATTAACTTTCTTAATTGCCGTTAAATAATCCGTATAATCTTTCTCAAAATCGCTGATATGATCCCAGTTATAGCGTGGTTTAGCAACGGTTTCATTGGTGCCAGCTTTTATAATTACGATATCAGGATGAAAATTTTTTACAGAATCTAACAGTTTCCATAGATTGGGTTGGCCAAATCTTAGCATGGTGGCCCCTCCTATTCCAAAATTTTTTACCCTATAATCTGAAGGTCCTTTTTCTTTTAATAATTCGGATAAGATTGCGGGATAAGATTCCATTTCAGGATGTTGAAGCCTTGCTCCTGCAGTAATACTATTGCCAATACAGGCAATTTTAATAACGTTTTTTGAAACTACTTGAGAAAATGAGGAGCTTGTAAATAAACACCAACAAGAAAAAAAACAAATTGCCCTTTTTAAACAGGAACAAACTACTAATTTATGGATAGATGAGTAAGTAAAAAAATAATTCATAAACAACAATATTTTTTAATTGGGGCATCCAGCTATGCTTGCCGTAAAAGTAGCATTTGTATCCACTTTGAAATTAGGTAAAAGTAATATATGCTTTTCTGCAGCAAATACAACCCTAGTATTTAGATTAGCAATACTATTGGAAGCTGAAATAGTTTGGGTATTGAATGTTCTAGATCCAGATTTAATATTTAAAAGCCCAATATCATCTTGCGGTAATGATATATTTCCCGAAGGGCAATTGTAAATTTTAAAAGGATAAGAACAAGTTACTCCGTTATACGTTCCTTTAAAAATATAATTTCCAGGTAAGGTGGGTAAGAGTTTTGAAAATCCTACGGTTAAAGGCGAAGTATTAGAAATGCTGGTATACGTCCATGATACAAAAGTGGACCCATCTGGGTTTTCAATGCGTAAATCAAGCACCATCCCCGAAATTTGATCTCTCAAAAAAGCATAAAATTTGGCATATCCAGCACCCAAACCTATGCCTTGATAGGGTATTTGATACAGCCTACTTTCATTTGACGTTTCTGTTGTTGGACATCCTGGAAAAACAAGATCCGTGGCATTTACGGATACTTTTACTACGGAAGTCTCTTTATAGGATTTTTGAGCCGCCCACCAAGAGGCATTATTGGAGGTACAACTATGGGTATAAGGGTCTATTTTTGAGGCTGCAGTACTTCCAGTTCTAACTTCAAAATGCAAATGTGGACCTGAAGCACTTCCAGAGCTACCCACAACGCCTAAATATTCGCCCGCCACCACGGTTTGATTTACAGTTTTGGAGGTTACCGAGTTCTTCTTCATGTGCCAATACAAGGCATAAGAACCATCGTTGTGTTGAATGATAATATAATTGGCTGTTAAATTATTCGAAGTGCAATTTCGATCAAATTCGCCGTCATGTCGGTTCACAATAGTACCGGCAGCGGCAGCTACTACCTCCACCAAGTTATTGTCCATTTTGTAAAAATTGTAGGGCCATGTGGCTATATCTGTTCCACTATGGCCATCGTAGGTATTGGTGCCACAATTAAAATCTTTAATAACACCCACTGTTGGGTCATTGTCTACATAGGCTGAGATTCGATAATAGCTGCAATCTGTTAAATTTGGAGATGGCCGTAGAGGCCAAGAGAGCGAAACGGCATTTACCTTAGCCTTATTGGGCTGATTAATTTTATATTTTTTAATGTTTTCAATACATTCTTTTTCAATAATGTCATATTGCTGTGGGCTTATGCAGGGATTTTGAGCGTTGTTTTCCCTATTTTGAAAAGACACTAATTGTGCCTTAGAAATTACACCTGCGGTGATCCAAATGAAGAAAAAAAGATACTTTGGGAAAGCTTTTAGAAAAAATTTCATTCTGAATTTCGAATTAATTTTTAATACATATTTCATCTTTCAATTAAGGCTTATTCAACTACCCATCAAGAATTACAGCTATAATAAGGTAAATGTATACATATTATTGATTTTTTGAAATTTATGGTAAAAGTTATTTGAAATAGGACTGTAAAAAAATATTACTGTCAATCGGTAAAAATACAAAATTAATTTCCTTTGAATCACAAAATCGGGTCGCCGAATCGTGGCTTTTTGTGAAAT
>DAIQBE010000670.1:0-2149 GCA_036781325.1 Leadbetterella sp.
TTTTCGAATAAAATAGTGGCCGATGGAATTTCTTCAATGGGGTTTGTGACTGCAGTAAAATACCCGTTGTTGATAAGCTCTTGGAAAGGGGTAATTAAATTTTGAAGCTCAACAAAAGACATTTCAATCTCAGGTATTTTTACAGTAAGATTGGGTTTGTTTGGCAATGCAAAAGATTTTATTTCAAAGAAATCTCCTGCTTTAATTTGTTTTAGATCTGCTGATAACAACTCCCCTCTAGATCTACCAATTCCTAAAATTGCAGTAATTTTAATCAGCACAGTTTCTTTAGCGTTTACTTTATTTAGAATGGTACCCTCAGTTAATCCTAATTCAAATCCGCCCGCAAGAATAATGTTATCTACATCCAAAATGTTAAGAATAGGCACTATTATTTTCCCCGTAAGATTTTCAGTGTTTTCTCCAAATAACCCATTCTTCTTTCTTTGGTCTGTTCCTCCTAACACTGGGTCTTGTGAAAGATTGGATGACTTTAAGCCGATATTTACTCTCATAAATATTTTTTCGGCTGATTCTGTTAAAGGGGCAGTGATTAGAGCCTTTAATAAGGCATAGGTAAATGCCCCATGTGCATTTCCATTTTCATCGCTTGTTTCTTTGGCGAGTTGGTCTCTTTGGGCTGCTGAAAGAATCAATGCACCTCTTTCTTCGATTTTAGGATATTCGGTAGGATCTTTAAAGTCGAAAGAAACAGACGGTAAATCACGCGATTTGGCTTGAATTGTAGTTGGATTCCCACGTGCCACTGCCCCGCTATGGCAGCTATCAAAAATAGAAGTTAGTTTACCAGTAGGCCCAATTTTGTCCAGAATGGCATTGAAATATTTAGAGAGTTCTTTATTTCTTATGTCATATAAATCGGAGGGTACTATAGTTTGGTCTTTTCCTGTTTCATCGTAAGAAAGCGAATTATTAACCTGAGATCCATGTCCTGAATAATAAAAAAAAACAATATCTCCTTTGTTGGCAATTTTAGCCAAATTTTCTAGCTCTTGTTTTATAGATTTGTTGGTGGCTTGCCTATCAAATAATGTAGTTATATTGTTTTTATCAAATCCATAGCGACTTGTAATAATTTGATTTATGGCTTTAATATCGTTTACACAGCCATCTAGATTTGACCATTTAACGCCTCTATCTCCCCTTTCTTTTACAAATGCCGCAGGAGTGGCACTGGTTTGTACATATTCGTTAATTCCAATGAGAAGAGCATGTTTTGTTTGTGAAACTGCAGGGTAAATGCCTGTAATCACGAAAAATATCAAAAATAAAGTACTTTTTTTCATAGTATAAAAATTAATAGTTTAATATATTCCTTGCTTTAAAAAGTTGGTAAGTTTCTAGAAAAAGTTTGTTTTTTGGTTCAATTTTTATTGCTTTTTCATAAGAGATTTTTGCATCACTTAAAAAATTATTTTTTTCGTAAAGGCTTCCATAAATAAAGGCTTTAAACCCTTCATCAAAGTTAAAATTTTTAAATAGAACTTCTTGGATTTTATTAAATTCAGCCAATTGCTCATTTTTTTTACAAGTAAATAGAAATCTCATGCCGCGAGTATCTCCTTTTGGAAATACTGTCCAATAATATTTTTTTCCTTTTTGTAGTTGAATAGCGTTTATGGACAATTTCAATTTGTTTTCAGCTAAATCTTTTGAGAATATTAATTTACCATTTTCTGATTCATTGTATATTTCAAAAGTATAATTAGAAGCATCTTTTTTCCATTCGAATTCAATATTATCTGTTTTTATAGATTCCCCATACAAAGGCTGAATCATTAAAATGTCCGAAGAATTGCCTTTGCTTACAATTCCTTTGCTACGCATATACTTTTTAGCGTATACATCCATTTCAGCATGATCTTCAGTAAGTTTTTCCCAAATATAAGAGAAGTATTCATTTGCAATACTCGATTGGCTTTGTGGTTCTTTAAAATTTTTGAGTATGTTATTAATTGCGTACTTTCCGTTAATTAATGTGTTAGAGAGTCCTTGTTTATCAATTAAAATAAGAGAAGAATTGGCATTGATTAGTAAAGAATCCGAATCCAGTAGTATAGATTCTAATTGAATATTTTCCCATTTTTTCTCCCTTATATGTTTTATTTTGGGTGTTCCTTTTATGTAA
>DAIQBE010000671.1:0-2148 GCA_036781325.1 Leadbetterella sp.
AAGAAGTTAAGTTGCCAGTACAGGTAGGAAAAAAAACGTATCAACTTAAAATTAAACCAGACGAACGCAATACTAAATCGATGGCTGGTGCAATTATTTTGCCTGATTCCTTTCCAGTATTGTTGCCTTTCAGATATTGCGAGATTGAAAACGTATTTGGTTCCATAACTGCCAATGACGTAGTTCAGAAGGCCTATTTTAGTTATTTCGAAGATAACCAAAGTTCCTTTAAAAGTTCTGACACAACGCTTAATCAAGTTTGGGACTTATGTAAATATACCATAAAAGCAAGTTCTTTTTCTGGATACTATCTGGATGGCGACCGTGAAAGAATACCGTATGAAGCCGATGCTTATCTCAATCAGTTGAGTCATTATGCTACCGACAGAGAATATGGCATTGCTCGCAAAACCATCGAATATTTTATGGAGCATCCAACCTGGCCTACCGAGTGGCAACTGCATGTGGCGATGATGTTTTATCAAGATTATATGTACACGGGTAATACGGAATTGATTGCTAAATATTATGATGAATTAAAGCATAAAACTTTGATGGAATTGGTGAGGGAAGACGGTTTAGTGAGTTCTTCATCTCCAAAAAATACTCCAGAATTTATGCAAAAATTGGGTTTTAAAGATCCAAATATTAAATTAAAAGACATAGTAGATTGGCCACCAGCCCAAAAAGATACAGGGTGGAAGTTGGCTACTGCAGAGGGCGAGCGGGATGGTTTTGTATTTATGCCCATCAATACGGTAATTAATGCCCTTTTCTTCAAAAATATGGAAATAATGGCAGAATTTGCCAAGGTTCTTAAAAAGTCGGAAGAAGAAAACCAGTTTAGAATGATGGCCTTTCGGGCAAAAAATGCCATTAACGACAAGTTATTCGATAAAAAAACAGGTGCATATGTTGATGGAGAAGGCACAAATCATTCATCACTTCATGCTAATATGATGGCTTTGGCTTTTAATATTACTCCTGAATCTAATAAAAAATCGGTAGCAGAATTCATCAAATCGAGAGGTATGGCTTGTAGTGTTTATGGATCTCAATATCTTTTAGAGGCACTTTATAATGCCAATGAAGCAGATTATGCTTTACAATTAATGACTGCTAAAGATGACAGAAGTTGGTGGAATATGATTCGAGTTGGTTCTACTATGACACTAGAAGCTTGGGATACAAAGTATAAACCCAATTTGGATTGGAACCATGCTTGGGGAGCAGCACCAGCGAATATAGTAGCTAGAAATATGTGGGGTATTCAGCCGAAAACTGCTGGTGGAACTATAATGGAGATTAAGCCTCAATTAGCCACTTTGAGCTCAAGTAAAATAACTGTTCCAACTATGAAAGGACCAATTAATGCCTCCTACCAAAGAAATAGTAAGATTCTTCAAACTTATAGTTTTGAACTTCCTGCAAATGTTTCTGCGGAACTTTTATTACCCTTTTCGGCTGAAGATACTGTACTTTTAAACGGGAAAAAGGTAGATACCGCATTTAAAACTATTAGGCTTTCATCAGGGATTAATAATTTGGAGTTAAAAGTGAATACGTTTTAGAACACCTTAATTCTTAATTTCTTTATCAAAAATGTAGATTATAGTGTGATTTAAGTTTTATAAATTTTATTTACTTTTTTCTTTTGAAAGGCAGGTGCCCATTTGAGACAGAAAGTTAATTTTAAATTACAATCCTAAGTTAAATAAGTACTTGGTATTCAAATATCTATGTTTATTGATTAATTTAGTTTTTGCTTAGATAAACAAGTAAACCCCAAGGGGAAACCTTTAATTTTAGAATTTTAAATTTTCCTATAATTATGGCCGCTTTTCATTATGCGTTTAAAGTAAAAGATATTGCATCAACACGTAAATTTTACATGGATATTTTGAGTTGTGTAGAAGGTAGATTTACCGATTCTTGGATTGATTTTGATTTTTTCGGGCATCAGCTTTCCGCCCATATAAGTAATAATCTTCCTCCTTTAGATTATTGTGGAACAGTTGATGGAATACGCGTTCCAATTCCTCATTTTGGATGCATAGTGTCGTATGAACGATTCGATGAAATACGAAAAAAACTAGAA
Organism: Leadbetterella sp.; assembly: GCA_036781325.1. Lineage (GTDB taxonomy): Bacteria > Bacteroidota > Bacteroidia > Cytophagales > Spirosomataceae > Leadbetterella. The sequence continues at coordinate 2,099 of DAIQBE010000671.1, forward strand.
TCTAATAACATTAAATTTATTGTGAAGCCATCTAAAAGATATGAAGGAAA
>DAIQBE010000672.1:0-2140 GCA_036781325.1 Leadbetterella sp.
TAAAAGGAGTTTTAGATTTGAAAAATACAGAATATGCATTTCTTCTTCCTAAAGCATTGTACAGTGAAATATTCCAGTTACCTCTATAACCTTTAGTTCGGTAAGGATGGGTTTCAATATTTACCGCTAAATCTAAACGTAAATAATCGGGTATCTGAGATTGGTTTCTGCTGTTATAATAAGGCAGTGATGCACCAGATAAGAAAAACTTTGACGCAGGATAAGTAATAGCTCTTCCAGAGGTATAATTTAAATTTCCCGAAAAAGAAACTATTTTATTGGCTTGATAAGAACCTACTGCATTAAAACTATGAGGTCTATTAAATATTGGAGGAAAATACTCGCCGTTATTTATGGTTTCTTCGTCTGTGTCTCCTGCTATTTTTATTCTTGTTTGTGAATAGGTATAGCTGAGCCATCCTGTAAAAATGCCAAGGTTTTTTTTAATATAAAATTCTGCACCATAAGAATATCCATTTCCTTGTAAAATTGCAGTTTCCAGGTTTTTGTTTAGTAATAAGGTGGCTCCATCTTTATATTCGATTACGTTAAATAAGTTTTTGTAAAAAAGCTCTAAAGAGGTTTCAAGTGATTTTTTCTCCATATTTTTAAAATATCCAATAGAGATCTGATCGGCTAATTGTGGTTTTATATAGTTATCACTTAACTTCCATCGGTCGCTTGGTAATGCTGCTGTAGTAGCAGAAATCAACTGCATAAATTGCCTCATTCGGTGAGCACTAGCTTTTATGGAGGAGGTTTTATTTAAATTCCAATTCAAGGAAAGCCGAGGCTCAAAACTTCCATAATTTTTAATAATTTCTCCTTTTTTGTAAATTGTAGAATCTGTTTTAGTTAGCACGTCTCTTGGTTTGCCTAATTCATAATTATAAACTACATTACTTCCTATGTTTTGGTACATAACATACCTTAAGCCAATTCCTACATCCAATTTCTTCGTTATTGCAATTTTGTCATTAATAAAAATAGCGGATTCTAAACCCTGCTCATTTTTAAGGGCTACTGGATTTTTGTTCGAGGATGGAAGAGTTTTTTCTAAAGTTCCAGGGCGAACAAGGTATTGGTTAGTTTGAAATCCAAATTCTATTTCGTTTATTTCATTGGGGTTATAAATAGCTAAAGCTTTAATGCTTTTGTAATCAATCCCATTACTGATCTTAAATGCGGTCAGGGAGTCATCATTAGTGATGTTAACATTATACGTGGAATAAATTCCATAGGCTTTAAACGACAATTTTGGCCCAAAATAATGGGACCATGATGCAGTAGCATTTGTGGAACTCCAATTATAAAGCGATTCGGCCGTATCGTCTAAGGTGGAAACTGTGTCTTTGGCCAATTTAAAATTATCTGTGCCATGAAAGGCGGAAAGTGCTATTCTATCGTTTTTTGAGGGTTTGAATTCTATTTTTGAAGTTAAATCATAAAAGTCTGCTCTGCTATCTTTCAAACGTTTAATATTAAAAACTTTTATCATTTGGTCTACATACGATACTCTGCCCGCAACAAAAAAACTAAGTTTGTTTGGAATTATGGGTGCTTCAATAAACAATCTGCTGGCTACAGAACCGAAGCCGCCATTTACTGATAATTTTTCGGCGTTTGCGTCTTTCATGTTAACATTCAACACAGATGATATTCTACCGCCATATTGTGCAGGAACACCGCCTCTGTAAAAATTAAAATCTCTAAAAGCATCAGGATTAAAAACGGAGAAGAAGCCTAATAAATGAGACGAATTGAATATAGGAGCTTCATCCAATAATATTAAATTTTGGTCAATGTTTCCGCCTCTTACGTTAAATCCCGAAGCCCCTTCCCCGACGGTTGTAACTCCCGGAAGGGTAAATAAACTTTTAATGATATCAACTTCACCTAAAAGAGAGGGTAGTTTTTTAATTGCTCTTGAACTCAAACTTGTTACTCCAGTTCCAAGCCTTTTCACATTTTGTTGTGAGCTATTGGCACTAATTTTAAGCTCCTCAAGGTCATTTACTTTTTCATCTAGGTTAAAATTTACTATTTGGTTTTCTTTTGCCTCTACTCTTAGATATTTTTTAAAATACCCTTGATGAGAGACCTCTAATAAATGACTTCCACGTTGAATATTTACTTCATA
>DAIQBE010000673.1:0-2139 GCA_036781325.1 Leadbetterella sp.
TGGGTATATTTTAAGTTTAGAGGGAGCTGATTCATTTTACAGTTTAGATTGTGTAGATAAAATGTATGAGGCTGGCTTAAGAGTAATAGGACCAGCACATTATGGACCTGGGACTTACGCATTTGGTACGGATAGTGAGGGTCCTTTGCCACAAAAAGGCAAAGAATTGTTGAAAAAAATGTCTGAATATAATTTCATTTTAGATATAACTCATCTTTCCGATCAATGCATGTTTGAAGCATTAGACTTGTTCCATGGTTCGGTTTGGGCTAGTCATCACTTATGTAGGTCAATTACCCCACATAATCGTCAGCTTTCTGATGACCAAATTAAGCTAATAATAAAAAGAAATGGGGTAATAGGAATGGCTTTTGATGCTTGGATGATTGTTCCGAACTGGAAAAGAGGCCATAGCCAACCGCTTGCAAAAGGTGTAAATATAGAGAAAATTGTTGATCATTTAGATCATATTTGTCAGATAGCCGGCAATACTAATCACGTGGGAATAGGTTCTGATTTAGATGGAGGTTTTGGAAAAGAACAAGCTCCTTATGATATTGAAACAATAGCAGATTTGAATAAAATACCTGAGATACTGGAAAGACGTGGATATTCTCCAAACGATATTATAAATATTATGCACGGAAACTGGATTTCATTTTTAAAAAACCATTGGTCATAAAAAAAGAGGAGCATTTCCTCTTTTTTTATGAATTTTACTACTTCAAATTTTTCTGATTGTTTTGAATTTCTAAAAATCCATCTATAGATTTTTAATTTGATTCTGTTTCCATATGTTGCTCACTTTCAGTCTTAGTTTCCAGATTGGCAATTACTTCACTTAATGGTTTTAAGTTCGTAGGAATTTCCTTATTTTCTACTTCTGGTTCTTCATAAGGAATCACGTCTAGAATTTTAGTGGCATTTATGTCAGAAATAATATAATCTTGCACAGAGCCTAATTTTTCTACCAAAATTCCATAACACTCTTTTATGTCATGAGCATTAAGAAGCATCAAGAAAGGTACTTTTTTGTCATTTTGAGTTTTTTCGTCAAAAACTATATATTGTACTTTACACTTAAACCAAATTTCTGAATTGTTCTCTATGAAAAAAACTTCATTAAATTTCATTTTAGTAAGACCTACCAGCTGAAAATCTTGAAGTTCTGCAGCGAAAAAATTATAAGATCTTGCTTCTGCATCCGTATAAGATACTGCATCGAAAAGGTAAACTTGATTTATAGTTTTATTACCACCTTTTTCGTCTTGTTGTTGAAACCTAATTTTTGCTTGATACCAAGTTGCCATTTTTTAAATTAATTGTTTATTACTTCTATATTATTCAAATTTTCAAACTCTTACTAATTCTGCAGCACCAAAAACACCTGCACTGTCTCCCAGTTTAGGCTTTAAAAATTGGGTTTCTACTTTTCTATTATTAAAAATATAATTTTCTATTTGTTTTACCCCTTCTGTATATAACAAATCAATATTGCTTACACCACCTCCAAGCACTATCACATTTGGATCTAATACATTTATAATAGAACTAATAGCCCTTGCAAATGAAGTTAATAAATGTTCAATGGTTTGGGTGGCAAAAGTGTCAGATTTTGCTTTGTGCTTTTCATAAATTTCTTTTAAACTTAGCACTTTTCCGCTGATTTTAGTATAATATTTTTCAAGAGCTGGCCCTGCAAATACTTTTTCGTTACAGCCATTTTTACCGCAATAACATGCCTCTCCATCAACATCTAAAACAATATGTCCCCATTCGCCTCCAATTCCATGATGGCCGCCAAGCACTTTGCCATTTACTACTACACCACCTCCAACACCAGTACCCATTATTACACCAAAAACGACCTCTGCTTTTAAGTCTTTGGCCGCACCCATTGTAGCTTCAGCCAATGCAAAACAGTTGGCATCATTTGCTAATTCTATTCTGATTTTTAGTAAATCTTCTAAGTCTCTTTTCATGGGCTCGCCATTCATGCAAACGGTGTTACAGTTTTTCATGGTTTGCGTTCCAGGATCTAAAGTGCCGGGTGTGCTAAAACCAATTGCATTTGGGGAAATTCCGGTTTCTTGTACTACTTTATCAATAAGAAGTTTTATTCTATTTAGGATATGTTGG
>DAIQBE010000674.1:0-2117 GCA_036781325.1 Leadbetterella sp.
CCCTTTGGGTGTTTTTGAAACTTTCATTTATAATATCAAAACGGATACCGTCTTAAAAATTTCTGTGAAAAATTTACCTGGAATTACGGATTTACCAGATTTTTTAAAAGAAAAGAAAGATTCAACAATCAAAAAGAAGAATAGGAGCGTAGTGATTTCAGAATTGTTATGGTCTCCTCAAGGTAGTAATTTAGTTGGAATTATTAGGGCCCAAGATAACAAGGATAGATGGATTGTAAAAATAAATCCAGAAACTGCTGAAGTACAAACACTTGATAGACAAAGGGATGAAGCTTGGGTGGCAGGCCCTGGAATAGGCGGTTCATTTGGAGGAGCAACATTAGGTTGGATAAATGAGAAAGAAATTTATTTTCAGTCAGAGGCTTCTGGATATTCGCATTTATATAAAATGAATATTTTTGAAAAAGACAAAGTGCAGCTTACAAAAGGAAAATTTGAAGTTCAAAAAGTAGATCTTTCCAGAGATAAATCTACCTTTTATTTAACTACAAATGAGGTTCATCCCGGAGAACAGCATTTCTATCATCTATCAGTGAATGGTGGAATTCCAGAAAAAATTTCTACACTTCCAGGTGCACATGATGTTACCATTTCTCCTGATGAAAAGTTATTGGCGATTAGATATTCTTATTCCAATAAACCATGGGAACTCTTTATACAGAAGAATAAAAGAGGGGAAGAGCTAGAACAAATTACTAATTCTTTAACTGATGAATTTAAATCTTATCCTTGGAGAGACCCCAAAGTGATTTCTTTTAAGGCCTCAGATGGACAAGAAATATATGGAAGAATTTATGAACCTGTTTTAAAAAATAAGAATAAAGCTCCTAAACCTGCAGTACTATTTGTGCATGGTGCAGGTTATTTACAGAATGCCCACAAATGGTGGAGTAGCTATTTTAGAGAATATATGTTTCATAATTTACTTACTGACCTTGGATACACGGTATTTGATATAGATTATAGAGCATCTGCAGGCTATGGTAGAGAGGTAAGAACAGGAATTTATCGGCACATGGGAGGTAAGGACCTATCTGATCATGTAGATGCAGCCAATTTTTTAGTAAAGAATTATGGGGTGGATGCTAAAAAAATCGGAATTTATGGAGGCTCTTATGGAGGTTTTATTACGCTTATGGCATTATTTACTACCCCTGATGTATTTAAAGCTGGGGCTGCTTTACGGCCTGTTACTGATTGGGCTGCCTATAATCATGGCTATACGTCTAATATTTTAAATGAACCGCAAACGGATAGTCTTTCGTATAAAAGAAGTTCTCCTATTTATTTTGCGAATGGTTTAAAAAATAACCTATTAATTTGTCATGGGGTAGTTGACGTAAATGTTCATTATCAAGATGCTGTTAGACTTAGTCAAAGGTTAATAGAGTTAAAAAAAGATAATTGGGAGTTAGCTTCTTATCCAATGGAGGACCATGGCTTTGTAGAACCAAGCTCTTGGACTGACGAGTATAAAAGAATATTTAAATTGTTTGAAGAGAAATTGCGATGAAATCTTTAACTTTGAAATAGACGAAAATAGGTTTATATAAAAATACAATTTTAAAAGATGTCATTGTTTGTCTTACAGCTAGATTGGGAAGGATTTGAAAGAGACAAATACGTTCATACCGTATTAGAAGATAATCTCCTTCCCAATTTTTTAATTCAATGCAGGTGGTTTGCAGGCAAACTAAGAAAGAATTGGAGATTAAAAGTGGTTAATGTAGTAAGAATGAACCATTTGGATTCTCAGTTTTTTTATGTTTTGTTAGAAGTTAAATATGCTGAAGGCGATATGGAGACTTATTTGCTACCCCTTTCATTCGTAGAAAATGGAACTCAACAGCTTGAAAAAAATGCAATTATTTCGAATGCAAGTTTAGAGGATGCCGAAGGATTTTTAGTAGATGGAGTGTACGATGAAAAATTCAGATTAGCTTTATTTCATTGTATTTTTCAAAATAAGGTAATACCTCAAAAGAATACCGATTCCTTATGTTTCCTAAAGGGAAAAGCGCTAAGTGACGAAAATGTTAGTGTAAGCTATTTACCCGAAATTGATTCGAGTAACACTGCTTTTATTTTTGATGAAA
>DAIQBE010000675.1:0-2114 GCA_036781325.1 Leadbetterella sp.
CCGCTACCAATGAAAATGGCGAGTTTTATTTAAACTTACAGGAGGATTTTTACAATATTCAAATACCAACCAATGTTTTTGGTGAAGGATATTTTGTTGAAAAATCAATTTTTGGAGCTGATTTGATGAAGGAAAACTATTTAGAATTAGAATTTAAAGTTATTCAAAGAAAAAGAACCATAAACATCAAAAAACAATAGGCTATTGGGCACTTAACGTAAAAAGCAATACCAAGGAATAACTCCCTTCATTATAAGTGTAGCCAGGAGTGGCCTTTATGTCCATTTGAAATTGATTGCCAGATAAGGTTAAATCCCCTCTAGATCCCAAAGTTAGGGTACCTTGAACATTTGACACGGGTACGTAGGCTGTGGAACTGCTTTTTTTTATTCCCAATATAGAAGGCGGCATGGCAGCACTTGCATCTGGGCCAATAGCTATGAAATTTGACGTTAAAGAAGAAACAGTTAGAATCCAGTTTTTATTGGTAATAATACCGACATTAAATTTATTTTTCAATTCTATGCCATTCTCTAATTCCAAATTTTGATCAAAATTAAAGTCAATAGTACCGGTTGCAGTTAGATCAAGTGACATATAAGTATTAACAGTTACAGTTGCGGCTGCAGTTCGAGCTATGGTAGTTTGAGCGCTACAAAAATTTGCAATAAGTACAAAGAAAACTATTTTATTTAAAAGCATAGGACTAAATAATTTCAACGACGGTAAAAACAAAATTATAATTATATAGGGTGGCATCGAATGTAAAAGGCAAAGGATCTAAAATTAAATCGTAGTAAATAATGTCAGTTTTCTTTTTCCTTCCAGTAACGTTTGCCACCAAAACGTCATTTAGTCCAATTTTTTTTGCTAAATAAAAAGAAGGATTTATGGTTAAAAAATTGGCCCCATTTACTTTAACTGAAAATAGTGCAGTCGGAGCGCTGGGTATACTAGGAACAATTTTACAATAAACATTGTAATCTCCGTCTTTTCTACCTCTATCATTAATTATGTTTAAAGTAAAAGCCCTAACAATAGTTCTTGAAGTAGTGAAATCGGTATAGGACGTATAATTAAAATTTAGCGGGATAGTGGTTAAGTTAAATGAAAAATTTTGAGCAAACAAGGTTTTGACTTGAAAAATAGAAAATATAAATGCAATTGTTATTATTTTTAGGTCAACTTTAAACATTTTGAGATATTTTTGTGAAATAAAGTTTAAATTAAATATATAAAAGACAAATGAAACATTATTTTTTACTTTTTTTATTCTTATTAACTTTTGAACAGCTAAGTGCACAACAAGTTAATATAAATCCATCCATAGTGGAATTCCACTTGCAAAATATCGGTTCAGCTGAAACTAAAGTAATCAGAATAACCAATAACTCCTCAAAAACTCAATCATTTGAGGTAAGTTTAGGCGATTGGAACAGAAAGATAGATGGCTCGCACGACTATTTTAAACCGAGCACAAAACCGTTCTCCTGTGCTTCATGGATAACTTTCGATAAGAATTTCATTGAAATTCCTGCAGGGGCTTTTGGCGAAATAACCTTAACGTTGCAGGCCACAAATAAACCTGAAGATCTTGATGTTATGAAATGGGCCATGCTCTTTATTCAAGGAGCAAATCTTAAAAAATCTGTGGAAAATGGCCCTAATGAAGCTAAAGCGAGTGTTCAGGAAATTATAAGGATGGGTATACATGTTTATCAAACGCCCCCATCTCTTACTGAAAGTTTGGCAAAAGCCATCAGTTTAACTTCAACAAAAGAAAAACCCAAGGTTTATGATTTTGAAATTGAAAACATTGGCAAAACTATGATTAATGGTAGAACCCATTTAGAAATTACAAATCTTTCCACTTCACAAGAAACAATAACTGAAACCTTAGAATTTCCGGTCTTCCCTGGAGGTAAAAGAATCTTTCCTCTAGAATTACCATCTTCTTTGAAACCAGGCAAATATTCAATTCTTGCGGTCTTAGATTATTCAGATAATGCTCCGCTAGAAGCAGTAGAAAAAACAATTGAAATCAAATAATAAAAACAAGGTTCTTGAGTCTTTTAATTTTAGATATATAAATTGAACAAAAAATTAAATACAAG
>DAIQBE010000676.1:0-2114 GCA_036781325.1 Leadbetterella sp.
TAAATTTAGGAAGAGCTTAAGGAAAGTGTCTTTTTTTTCAAAAAAAAAAAAATTGGCATTAGCTTTCATGCCAATCTTGAATGCTTTCAGTTAGCGTTTCGTAGACCTTTGTAAGGTCTTCATCGTCTTTCAAATACTTAAGATGAGTGGCTAATGTGTGTTGGTCTCCTCTTATGGCTGGGCCAGTTTGCACGTCGGCTGGGTGTCTGGCCGCCATGGCTTTTTTAAAAGTCTCTGCAATTAGCGGCTTTAGCATTTCAAAATCTAATTCTTCGGATTCTACAATCTCCTTCGAAATAGCCCAAAGATGATTACTAAAATTGCATGAAAATACAGCAGCGACGTGCAACACTGCTCTTTCGCTAGAGTTTACCAGGTATATATCATTCGAAATATCCTTTCCTAATTTTATGAGGAAATCTTCGGTTTCTGTGTTCTCTGCTTCAATACAAACTGGAACTAGCTTAAAATCAATTTCTTTCCCTTTTGTAAAAGTCATAAGTGGATAAAAAACGCCCGAATTTGTTTTTAAATCATGATAAATTTTTAGTGTGGAGCTCAGAACTTCTAAAGATTTTGCTCCTGAAGTATGTACAATTATTGCATTTTCCGGTAAAAGTATTTTAGAACAAACTTCTTCTATGGCATCATCGGATACACAAAGAATGAATATTTCAGCCGTACTTTCAGAAAAATCTAAATCTTGGTTTATTTTAGTATCATAGAGTGAGGCAGCGAATTGTATAGCTTTTGTTGTATCTCTAGCGTAAATATCGGTAATTCGATGACCAGATTTTTCAATAGCCCTAGCTAAATGCCAAGCCATATTTCCAGTGCCTAGTAAAGCTACATCCATATTATAAAGGGTATTTTTTTGTAAATATATAAAATACTCGTCATCAAGAAAATACAATTATTTAAGTTATTTATCCTTTTTGACTAAATAATTCAATATTTTAGCTGTTGCTCCTATATTCAATTGAATAAATGCATTTGAACTTTCTTTGCATTTGCCCAATAAACTTTTATTATTTTTAAATGAAGAATAAATGCCTTGAAGTTCTTCAGCATCGCTGATAGGGAATGCTATTCCTAACCGTATTAAATCATTCGCTTCCTGAAATTTTGAAAAACTTTTGTTACCGAAAAAAATGGGTGGCCCAAATACTGCAGCCTCTAAGGTATTGTGAAGGCCTTTTCCAAAGCTTCCACCAATATATGCATAATTGGCATATTGATATATAGCAGAAAGCATTCCTATGGTATCCACAAATAGCACTTGGCTAAAAGAAAGATCCTTAGCATCATTTATTGCCGAAAATATTTCTGATTTCCCCTTAATTTTCGAACACCAAATTTCTATCTCCTCCTTATTGATTTCATGCGGAGCAACAATAAATTTTAAATCTGGGTTATTATTTATAAAAGGAATTAAAACTTCCATATCTGCAGCCCAAGCACTACCTATCACCCAAGTACTTTTTTTGAAGCAAAAGTTTTCAAAAATCTTTATAGGAGCTATTCTTAAAAAAGTATCATAGACTCTATCAAACCGAGTGTCGCCACAGACCGTACTGTCTTTATATCCATTTTTGCTTAAAATCTCTTGCGTCTCCTTGTTTTGAACAAATAGATGGTGGAATGAGAATAAAGATTTTCTCAAAAAACCACCATACCATTTAAAAAAAATTTGATTTGGTCTTAGAATTACAGAAATTCCGATTAGAGTGCATTTGGCTTTGTTTAATTCGAAAATAATATTTGGCCAAAATTCATATTTTATAAAAATAGCTATTTGAGGTTGAATGATTTGAACGAATCTTTTGGCATTTCTTTGAGTATCTAAGGGAAAATACATTACATAATCAGCTCCTTGATAGTTTTTTCGGATTTCATATCCCGAGGGAGAAAAAAAGGTGAGTACAATTTTATGTTTTGGATAGGTATTTCGGTAACTTTCAATTAATGGTCTGCCTTGCTCAAACTCGCCTAATGAAGCACAATGAAACCAAACAAATGGTATATGGGGGTTTTGTATTTTAAATTTATTTATGGCAGCTAATACTTCATTTATAGCCAATTGCCCATTATAGAATAACGAAATTTTTGTATTA
>DAIQBE010000677.1:0-2107 GCA_036781325.1 Leadbetterella sp.
AGCCAATGCATTGGGAACTTTAGCAAGCATGTTTGGGGATATTCCATTTACTGAAATATCCAATGAAGCTGTTGCCGACCCAAAGTTTGATAGTCAAAAATTTGTTTTTTCCCAATTACAACTTTTGCTGGATGAAGCTATTGCAGATCTTGGTGCTTCTACAAATTCTTTAGTTGCTGAAGATTTAATGTTAGCTGGTAATACCTTACGATGGACAAGAGTAGCTCGCACGTTAAAAGCACGTTTGTATATGTATACCCGTGAATATGAAAAAGCCTATCAAGAAGCATTGCTTGGTATTTTGGCTCCTACAGACGCTTTAGTTTTTACTCCACCAGCCATTGGTAACGGAAGTCAAAATCTTAATTTCAAAATGATAAACCAGAGAGGCGGATATTGGGGTTTTACAGGATCTAATCTTGATATCCTAATGGGAACAAGAAGAAACAATACTAAAACTCAAGAAAACGCTCGTTTAGCTTATTATCGATTTGATGGTGCTTCTGCTACTAACAACAAAGGAATTGCGGCAATTAATGCTCCAATGACCATTATTGGCTACGAAGAAAACTTGCTAATTTTAGCAGAAACTGCTGTCAGGACGGGTAGAACACCTATTGGCCTTACCAATTTGAATACTTTACGTGCCTATTTAGCGGGTGGAAGAGCATTCATCAAATTGAATGCTAACGATGCATTAAGATATGACCCTTATGTAATAGCTGATTTTGAGAAAAATGGGATTGAAAATAGAGACGGAATTGAAACAGATAGGGCTTTACTTCGTGAAATAATCGAAGAAAGATATGTGTCAGGATTTACCGGTTTATTAGGCTTTGATGACTTAAGAAGATTGAGCTCAAAAGAAAGAGATATTGCAGTTTTGCCTCCGTTTAATTCTCCAACTATTTCTCAATATCCCCAGAGGTTCATTGTGGCGCAGTCAGAGTTAAGCGCAAATGAAAACGCTCCTAAAGACCCTGGAATTTTTGCTATAACAGAGGTAAATAAATAAAAACTATTTGTATTGATTTTACAAATTAATACCTAATGAAACCTATAAAACCCTCCAAGATTTAAAAATACTTGGGGGGTTTTGTTTAAAACCTTAAAACTATGAAAGTATATTTATCAATATTCCTATTACTTTTCCTATTTTCAAAATCAGGGAATGCACAAGATGAAAAGCCTATAGCTGTAGAAAGGGCTTGCCCTAGTGTTTTCAAAGTTAATAAATCTGGTAAAGTATATTCTTTAAGATATGCCAGCAATCATCCCATGGGTGAGAAAAACAGTAAAATTAAACAATTGGTAATTTATATTCATGGGGCTCGAAGAAACGGCTTAGATTATTATGAATGGGGGGAGAAAGCCGTAAAAGCAGCTGATAAAACAAACGAAACCTTATTTATTGCACCACAATTTACTTCAGAAAAAGACCTTCAAGACCACAATCATGATGCCTCACATTTGTTTTGGACAAATAATAATTGGCGAATTGGCGATAATTCGGTTTCTAGCAAAAAACGAATTATGGAAGATTCATTCAGTAGCTTTACCTTGGTAGACTCAATGATAGCCAGGGTGTGTAACAAAAAACTTTTTCCTAAACTGAAAAAAGTAATTATCATTGGTCATTCGGCCGGAGGACAATTTGTTTCTAGATATGTAGGGACTACAGCCGCACCTAAGCTTTTAAAAAGATATAAGTTTAGTTTTATTGTCATGAATCCTTCTAGCTATTTATATTTAGACGACCGTCGTCCATTCATGGTTGATTCGGTAGTATCATTTAAAAAACCAGACACCACTGGCTGCCCAAATTTCAACGTGTATCCTCGGGGAATGGAAAATTTAAACCCGTATGCTTCTAAGATTGCTATAGAAACAATAAAAAATCAATTTTTATCTAGAGAAGTTGTGTATTTACTTGGCGGAAAAGACGTAAATATGAACGATAGCAGTCTAGATAAATCTTGTGAAGGAAATCTCCAAGGTCGTTTTCGTTTAGAAAGAGGGCAATTCTTTTATGAGTACCTACAGCTTTTTGCCGATAAAAAGAAAATTCACAAAATGGAAGTGGTACCTAATGTAGCTCATGATGGGG
>DAIQBE010000678.1:0-2098 GCA_036781325.1 Leadbetterella sp.
GAAAGGAATTATCCAATCCATTCAGATGGAAAGCGGCCAAATTTATGTTGGCAAAATGTTTATTGATGCCACCTACGAAGGCGATTTAATGGCAGCCACAGGTGTTTCTTACACCATCGGCAGAGAGTCGAATGACAAATACGGCGAAAGTTTGAATGGGGTGCAAGCCAATGATACCAGTATGACCCTTCGCAAAGGACGGTCAGCCAATGGACTTAATCACAACTTTGTGGCGGGTGTTGATCCCTACATCATCAAAGGAAATCCATCCAGTGGCCTGCTTCCATTCATAGAGCCTAACCATCCACCCAAAGATGGCACGGGTGATGCACGGATTCAGGCGTATTGTTTCCGTATGTGCCTGACCGATTATGACGAGAATCGTATTCCGTTTGAGAAGCCCGCATCGTACCGTGAACTGGATTATGAACTTCTTTTTAGAAACTATGAAGCGGGCGAAAAGTCCGTTCCGTGGATCAATTCAAGTATGCCCAATCGAAAAACGGATACCAATAACAGTAGAGGTTTTTCAACTGATTTTATCGGTCAAAACTACGCTTATCCCGAAGCCAGTTATGCCGAACGGAAACGGATTTTTGACAACCACCTAAACTATCAAAAAGGGCTGATGTGGTCTTTGGCCTATCATCCCAGAATCCCCGAATTTGTCAGAAATCAAGTCTCGAAATGGGGAATGAGTAAAGATGAATTTGAAGAAGGGCAAGGCTGGCAGTCGCAATTGTATGTGAGAGAGGCCCGTAGAATGGTGAGTAGCTATGTGATGACCCAACAGAATTGTGAAGGATTTACCGTTGCTGCTGACCCCGTAGGATTGGCGGCCTACGGAATGGACTCGCACAATACACAACGATACGTAACCAAAGAAGGTTTTATAAGAAATGAAGGCAACGTTGAAGCGCACGTGAAAGGGCCGTTTGCGATAAGCTACCAATCCATCATTCCCAAAAAAGAGGAATGTCGAAACTTGCTGATTCCCGTTTGCCTGAGTGCTACGCATATTGCGTATGGTTCTATCCGTATGGAACCCGTGTTTATGGTTTTGGGGCAGTCGGCAGCTACAGCGGCAGTTTTAGCTATTGAAAATAAGGTTTCTCCACAACAACTACCCTATGAAATGCTTCGAAAAGTATTGTTGAAAGATAAGCAGGTCTTGGAGAATTGAGGGAGGTAGGGTAAAATAAAAACAAATATGCAATGCACTATGGATATAGAGACTTAGATTTTTTAAAAGAATAAATGTTTCCTCATAGAAAAGGTTAATAATCAATAATTCTACGAAGGTTTCTTTTGGGGAATTTTAATCAAAAACGAAAACTTTATTCCTTGTTTTGATAATATTTCTCCAGTTAATAATAATATTTCAACAAAAACTATCTAAAAATTATACTACTTTTGAATTGAAAAAAGACCAATTTATCAATGCGAAAGTGATAAAACAGAACAAACATACTGAAATTTCAGACGATGCTTTGCTTTGGCAAGCCTTCAAAAGAGGCGAAAGAGCTGCTTTTGAATCCTTACTGAATCAGTATTATCCGCTATTGCTTAATTATGGTGTTCGTTTTTATCGAGACAAAGAATTTGTCAAAGATAGTGTACATGACTTGTTTGTAGAAATATGGAATCGTAGAGAACACCTAGGCGATGTGGTCTCTGTTAAATCTTATTTATTGCAAGCCCTTCGTAAAAATATTATCAGAGAAAGCAGTAGATTGAAATGGTTTAGAGAAGCTGATAAAATTTCAGATGACCATGATTTTGATGTTGAATTTAATATCGAAACCTATCTGATTTCTCATGAAACTGAAAACGAATCCCTCAAAAAACTACAATTAGAGCTTGATAAACTAACCAAACGCCAAAGAGAAGCTATTTTCCTGCGCTTTACCCAAGACCTCTCTTACGAAGAAATTGCCAACATCATGGCAATCAACTACCGCTCCGTAGTCAATCTCATCCACGAGGCAATCAAAACCATCCGTCAAAACTGGTTTTTAGTGCTACTTTCAAGTTTTTTATTTTTTTATTAATTTTTTTCAGTACCAAACCTAAATCCATGTCTCTTTACCATGAAGAC
>DAIQBE010000679.1:0-2090 GCA_036781325.1 Leadbetterella sp.
ATAGAAGGGAAACTAAAAATGGTCTTTATTTCAGCACTTTCTTTGAGATACAAAAGACCGATTACGAACGAAACACCAATCAACACCAATGGATAATGTAGTCCCGATAAATAATAATCAGACACTTTTGCCAATTCGTCTTTTTGTATCATGTAGGTAGCTATTACTGGACATAAGCCCCCAAAAATGCCATAACCAATATGATAAGGCACGGACATGGAACTATAACGGATTTTTAGTGGGAACATTTCCACTAAAAAAGCTGCCACAGGGCCATAAGACATGGTGTTTATAAGACAAATTAAAAAAAACATGAAAATGAGCTTCCATTGATCGGCAGCATTGAGGGTGATGGTTTTGGTTAGTTCCACCTTTCCATTTTGCTCTTTTTTTATTTCGGTTGCCGTTGTGCCATCGGTATAAAAACGATGCGTGGTGGTGGTAACTATTGATTTTTTTGAAACTGTAGAAATGAATTCTGTTTTTGTTTCAACTCTTGTTGACAGCAGGTTTTCAACTTTCTGGCTCAAATTAACAGTTTGATACATGGTATTATAAATTGGGCGGTAGCACAAAACAGCCAATAACAGACTAAGCACGATCAAAGGTTTTCGGCCTACACGATCTGAAAGCCAACCAAAGAAAATGTTAAAACCAAAAAATAGCAATATACCAATGATAATGATGGTATTTACTTGATCATAATCAATAAACATGAATCTGGTAAAGTACGTTTGGGCATAAAATAGTGCTGACCAGGCAATAGCACCCAAACCCACCATTACCCCAAACAAGGCCAACAGCACCAATTTAAGGTTTGCTTTTTTGCCAAAAGATTCTTTCAATGGATTGGTAGAAGTTTTGCCTTCCGATTTTGCTTTGACAAAAAGGGGCGATTCTGCCATATTTTTTCGGATATAAACCGAAATACCCATCATAAAAATAGAAACCAAGAAAGGCAAGCGCCAACCCCAATCTTCCCAAGCTGATGGAGTCATTGCATTTTTGAAAATAAAAATAACCAAAAGCGTCAAAAGAAAAGCGAGAGATGCCGTAATCTGAATCCACGAAGTCCAAAACCCACGCCTACCTACGGGCGAATGCTCTGCGACAAAAGTGGCGGCACCGCCATATTCGCCACCAATAGCCAAGCCTTGCAAGAGCCTTAAAATAAGAATGATAACGGGTGCCATAAAACCAATGGTTTGGTAAGTCGGCACTAAGCCAATGGCAAGAGTAGAGCCGCCCATGAGCAACAGCGTGACCATAAAAGTGTATTTTCTGCCAATCAAATCGCCCAGTCTGCCAAAAAATAAAGCACCAAAAGGGCGTACCACCAAGCCTGCGGCATACGTAGCCAAGGTAGCCAAAAAAGCGGCAGTAGGGTTTCCTTTCGGGAAAAACTGGGTAGAAATAATAACGGATAAACTACCAAAAACGAAAAAATCGTACCACTCTATCAAAGTACCTACCGAGGAGGCCATGATGATTTTGATTAATTCTTTGGTAGGAGTTTGTTTCATTTTTTGATTAAACTGTTTAATGTATTAAAAATATTCCTACATGCTTGCATTCATCAATTTCGCCTCGTTGTCCAAATAGTTTTTTTCCAAAACATCCACTTGTTTCAGATGGGTATTCATTTTCAGAAGCTGTAATAACACAGCCACCCCAATGACCATGAAAGTAAAAACCAAAAAGATGGCCTGCCAACCAAAATGACCACGAAGGAATCCAAAAAGTGCTGCTCCCGCGGCCATTCCAGCGTTAGCCAAGGTCATAAAAAAAGTAAATTGTATTGCAGAAACCCGCTTCCAACAGACTTGCATGGCGGTAGCTAATTGGCTGATTGTAATTAGGGTATACATTAAGTTAAAAATGGCAATAAATACCGAAACATAAAATGCATTTTGCCAAATTAATTTGAAAACACCCATTAATGCGGTAAGTAATCCTGCTAAAAGGAGGCAAATTTGGAACATTTTTACGGTTCCAAAACGAGCAATGAGGATGCCCCCAGTAACCATCCCGATAATGCCACCCACCAATTTGGATGTGGAATAGGTGTTGGAATAATCAAGGTTGTTCCA
>DAIQBE010000680.1:0-2084 GCA_036781325.1 Leadbetterella sp.
TTTGTGAAACCAATCTTAAAAGCTTAGAGAATAGATTCTGTTTAAAAATCAATAGAATCTATTTTTTTATTGTAAAATTTACTTATATTGTTCATATAAAGTTTATAAGTATATTAAATGAAGTTTGAAATAGTTGAATTATCGGAATTTTCGGGTTCAAAAGCTACTATTTATTCCATTTTTGTGGATGATGAAAACGAAACTTTATTTGAAAACTTTATTATTGCAAATTTAAGAGAATTTCCTGACGAGATAAATTCAATTGTAGAAACGTTGACTCAAATTTCTACTAAATTTGGGGCTAGAAGGCACTTTTTTAAAGAAAATGAAGGAAAATTAGGTGATTTAGTTTGTGCTTTATACGACTCACCGAACTCAAATTTGAGGCTCTATTGTATTAGATTTGGCACTACCGTTATATTATTAGAAAGTGGTGGGCACAAACCCAAAAGAATTAGAGCATTGCAAGAAAGTGAAAAACTAAAGACAGAGAACTATCTTTTACGAGAAGTTTCAGAACTGATTTTCAAAAAAATGAAGGAGAAGGAGATATATTGGATTAATGAGTACGAATTAGGCGGTGATTTAATATTAGATACTGATGAATAGAGCTAGAAAACATACTGGAGTTCTTATCTCAAGCATAAAAGAGAGTATACCAGAAAAAACAAAAGAGAATATTTCCAAAAGAATGGGCTTGGCCGCACAAATTGACGATGCCCTTCAAAAAAGAGGTTTTACTAATCAAGAGTTTGCTTTTATGATGGGAAAGAAGCCATCAGAAATTAGCAGATGGTTGAGTGGGACACATAATTTTACCACAGAAACACTTTGGGAAATTGAAAGAGTGCTTAATATTCAACTCCTTACAAGTTCAAAACCTTATGAGGTTCACGAAACTGATTTGAAAGCATATATAGTTTGTGAGGTTGAAAAGGCATTTGAAAACTATTCTAAAAAGAAGTAATTTACTCAAATCTCCATCCTACCATTTTCTAATTTTAAAACACCTCTAGGACAAACAGCCGAACAAATGCCACAACCTACACACGATGAACGAACGATATCCTCGCCTTTTTGGGCGTAAGCTCGCACATCAATCCCCATTTCGCAATACGTAGAGCAATTGCCGCATGAAATACATTGAGACCCATTTGTGGTTATTCTAAATTTAGAAAATAATTTTTGTTGTAATCCTAGAATTGCCGCCATTGGGCATCCAAATCTGCACCAAACTCTACTTCCCATTAAGGGATAAAAACCAACACCTACTACTCCACTAAATGCTGCCCCTATAAAAAAACCATACCAAGACCTTAAACTATAACTATCTATAAATAAGATATTTGAATTGCCTATCACTAAATTTGTAAGTAATAGAATTATAATGGCTCCACTTACATAAAGCATTGGTTTAATAGCATCTTTTGCAATTTTACTTTTGAAGAACTTAAGAATTGTAGCATTTAAAACAATTACGAATAGTATTACTCCCACTATAAATTGAGTACCGGAAATCAGCGTATTTTTCCCTTCATTAATTAAAAATGAATAGATTACGGCTATTGTGGTAATAAACACAAATACCAATACGGAATGAATCATCCATCGTTCTATTTTCCAAGCTTTTGTGGATTTATCTGAAAGTTGTCTAAAAGAATCACCAGCAGTTTCCGCTAAACCCCCACATCCACACACCCAAGAGCAATACCATCTTTTTCCAAATTGATAGGTTAAAATTGGAGAAATTATAAAAATCAAGGCTAGTCCAAAAATTAACATAAACAAGCCCAAATTTCCGCCATTCAATAAGCCTTTTAAATGCCAATCTTCGAAAAAATAATAGTTTAAAGGCCACATATTTTTTAAGTCTTTGGCAAAATAGGGTAAAGTCGGGTTCAATTTTGTTAATATCTCAGGGATTAAAAAAGCAAAAGCAAGCTGAAAAAACATGACGGAGCAGGTTCTGACTATTTGATAAGTGTTATGTCTATATTTCAGAATAAATTTTATTCCAAAACTAAAAATTGAAACTGTGTATAATGTGCCATATACAAACCATTGGCTGGAAACATGTCCATTTA
>DAIQBE010000681.1:0-2082 GCA_036781325.1 Leadbetterella sp.
CCAAAACAGCTTTTTGATTTTTTTGAAAAAATAATGCCTGATTTTGACAAAGAGCGGGTATATTCAACAGACATTAAGAAAATACTTAATTGGTATACTATTTTGATTACCAACTTACCCGAGGCTTTCGTTTTAGAGGAAAAACCGGCCGAAGAAGCTAAGTAATTTTCCAAGAGTTAAACCCAAATTCAAACTTTGGGTTTTTTATTTTTCTAATATCATGTCATCGCATCATATTGTAAGAGAAAAACAAGAACCTGCATTAATTATTGCTAATGGGGAGGCCTGTTCCTTGGAATTACTGCATCAACTTTTGGAATGGAGCCCGTTTGTAGTTGTGCTTGACGGTGCCATAGAAAGAGTTTTGTCTTTAGGAATAAAAGTAGATGTGTTGTTTGGAGATTTTGATGATTTAGTTTTTTCATTAGATGATATAAAACAAAGTCAGTTTCCAATAGAAATTATCCATGCACCAGATCAAGAAAAAACAGATTTAGAAAAAGCCATAGAATTTTTAATTCAGAGAGGTCATCCAGCTGTGAACATTACTTGGGCAACAGGCCGAAGGGCTGACCACACCATTGCCAACATTTCGAACCTCGCAAAATATGCAGAAAGTATCAAAATAAAGATGCTGGATGATCACTCCATAATCTATCCAATTTTACCGCTTCCAAATGTATTTATTAAATGGTTTAAAGCACATTCAACGATATCATTAATTCCAATATTTGAAGCAAAAGGAATTGTTACTAAAAATCTAAAATACGCACTACTTAATGAAGACTTACGCTTAGGATTTCGAATCGGAAACAGCAACGAGGCCCTTTCTGATGGAAATGTTGAAATTTCTTTTGAATCAGGAGGAATGTTGATAATGGAGTGTAGCGATTAATAATGAATGCATTAAATGTGGAAAACTTTTGGCATTTCTCTTTTTTTATAAAATTTCTTAACTTATTTTTGTTTCAAGTTCAATTTAGATCTATTTAGACTATTTAAAAATAATCAAAAATATTTCGCAAAAAAATTGTGGATAACTTTTGTTCTAGTAATTTTTCATGATGTGTTTTTTTTAAAATGTTGATACTTAGCATTAAGTTGAAATCATAATTAGGAAATATTTTTATAATTGAAAAATACAAGAAAAAGCCAAGTTTTTTTTACATTTTTTTTTATCTAATTTTGACAATTGAGCAACACAAATAGGATTAAAATTAATATTACACTTTACCCCTAAAATTCTACAAGAATTATGTACGTTATCAAGAGAGACGGACGCCGCGAGTCTGTAAAGTTTGACAAAGTAACTGCAAGAATAGAAAGATTATGCTACGGCTTAGATTCCTTTTTTGTACAGCCCGTTGAAGTAGCCATGAAAGTTGTTTCTGGTATCTATGACGGCGTTACTACCTCAGAACTTGACAACCTTGCAGCAGAGACAGCAGCCTCGATGACCACAAAGCATCCGGACTATGCCACATTAGCAGCTAGAATTGCAATTTCTAATCTGCACAAAAACACGATTAAATCATTTTCAGGCACAATGAAAATGCTTTATCAGTACACCGACCCAAAAACAGGTGAAAACGCCTCATTAATAGCCAAGGATGTCTGGAAAGTTATTCAAGCAAACGCAGCTTTATTGGATTCTTCTATTATTTATGATAGAGATTTTGGTTATGATTACTTTGGATACAAGACGCTTGAGAAGTCTTATTTGCTTAAGTTGCATAATAAGATTGTAGAACGCCCTCAACACATGCTTATGAGGGTTGCAATAGGTATTCATAGCGATAATATTGATAAGGCAATAGAAACCTACAATCTGCTTTCAGAAAGATGGTTTACACATGCCACACCTACGCTTTTCAACGCAGGTACACCAAAACCACAATTGTCTTCTTGTTTTTTACTAACAATGAAAGATGATAGTATTGAAGGTATATATGATACGTTAAAGCAAACTGCCAAAATTTCACAGTCAGCTGGGGGTATAGGGCTTTCTATACATAATGTTAGAGCTACTGGAAGTTATATTAAAGGCACCAACGGTACTTCCAATGGCATTATTCCAATGCT
>DAIQBE010000682.1:0-2076 GCA_036781325.1 Leadbetterella sp.
TTTTCTTTATTTTTTGGATAGTAGGCAAAAAGTATTTTAAAAAAATAAGGATTCAGGAAACCGAACGAGCTAAGCTACATCATTTTAAACACGACCTTGGATTTTCGGCAAGCACATTCTTAATTTTTGCCATTATCGATACTTGTTTTCTATATCTAGAAAATAAAGGGTATACATTAATCTATTTTAACATCAACGATTACGGTTACGTTTGGCTAGGACTTAGCTTTTTTATTGTTCTCTTTATAGATGATATGTTTTTCTATTGGAGCCATAGGGCTATGCACTCGCCTAGGTTTTATAAGTTTTTCCATAAAGTACATCATGAAAGTACAGACCCATCGCCTCTAACCGCCTTTGCCTTTCATCCTTCAGAAGCTGTTATCGAACAACTGATAGTTGTTGCATTGCCGTTTTTGCTTCCCCTGAATTTTGGGGTAATAATAGCCTGGCAAATCTTCTCAATGCTAAATAATGTATTAGCTCATTTAGGCTATGAGATTTATCCTAAGGGCTGGGTGAAATTTCCCTTACTCCAATTCAAAACCGCCTCAACACATCATAATATGCATCATCAATTGTTTAATGGAAATTATGCCTTATATTTCACTTGGTGGGATAAGTGGATGGGTACAGAATTTAAAGACTACGAAACCCGTCACGAGCAAATCTTTGAACGAAAAAATATCAAAAAATCGAGTGAAGGCTTGTATTCGCTTACAGTTTCTGATATTTACCCAGAAGCAAATGATGCTTTTACCATTGAGTTTTCTGATATTCCATCTATTTTCAAAGATTTTTTTGCTGGCCAGCATCTAACTATTAAAGTAAATATAAAAGGAGAAATACTTTATCGTACATTTTCAATTTCATCAATTCCCAATACGAATAACACCCTGAGTGTAACAATCAAAAAAATTAAGGGCGGTAAGGTTACAAACTACTTAGCTGAGCATATAAAAGTGGGTGATAATTTAGAAGTTACTGCCCCTTCTGGACAATTTTTCATCCATCCCGAACCTGCCCATCAAAAGCATTATGTAATGATAGCAGG
The DNA here is from genome assembly GCA_036781325.1 of Leadbetterella sp. Taxonomy (GTDB): domain Bacteria; phylum Bacteroidota; class Bacteroidia; order Cytophagales; family Spirosomataceae; genus Leadbetterella. The sequence goes on from DAIQBE010000682.1 coordinate 1,055, forward strand.
CGGAAGCGGCATTACACCAATTTATAGTATGATAGGCACTATTTTAAAGATGGAACCTAAAAGTAAAATCACTTTACTCTATGCCAATAGAACTTCAACAAGCATTATTTTCAAAGAAAAATTGGAACATTGGACCAAAGAATTTCCTACTCAGTTAGAAGTCAAACACTTTTTGAGTAAAGAAGAAAACCCACAAAATTCCATCAAGGGCTATATCACAAGAATTTCATTGGAAGAAATAGTGAACCAATTCAGTAAAAACAAATTGGACTTTTACCTCTGTGGCCCTGAAATAATGACTAATAAACTCATGGAAGATTTGGTTTATTTGGGAGTAGAAAAGGAAAAAATTCATCGAGAGTTATTTTTAATCAAAACCCAATCGGAGGAAGGTGATGCCCAAAAAGCACAAGTTTCTGCAAAAATATTTGGCCAAGCGTTTCAATTTGAAACCCAAAAGGGCAAAACCATTTTGCAAAGCGGATTAGAGCAAGATATTCCATTACCTTTTTCTTGCCAAAGTGGTCTTTGCGGAACGTGCAAAATGAAATGTACGGAAGGCAAAGTGGTAATGAAGAGTAATCAGGTACTCACCGAAAACGAACTTAAAGACGGGTATATCCTAACGTGCCAATCACTTCCACAGACGAAAACTATTACAATTAACAACCCATAATTTCCGATGCGAACTCTGTTTTTTATGGCCATTTTATTAATGGTTAGGGTAAGTATTCATGCCCAAATTGTACTTGAAGCTCTTGGAGGGAATAATCAAGCACATTACATAAACTATATCGATAAAGATTTGGATAGTACAGGAAAATGGAATTTTTTTAATCTTAATCGTTTCACCGTAAACTACAAAAATAAGTCATTAAATACCGTTTCTATAGAGGGGCAACTTACTTATCAATTCAAATCTTGGCTGGGAGTATCAGCAGGAGGCGGTTTTTATGGGGAGCTATTTGTTCCAAGTATTGGGTTAAGTCTTTCGTATATAAATAAAAAGGAAGACTTTTTTA
>DAIQBE010000683.1:0-2065 GCA_036781325.1 Leadbetterella sp.
CAAATTAAAAATAATAATCCAATACCTACTGTCAACCAGGAGAAAACAGGTTTCAGGTCTTTAAAAATTGATGAAATTAATTTGGTTTCTAGCTATTATTCGCAAGATGGAAATCGGTCTGCGGTTACTGGAGGAGTAGGAACTGAGCAATTGTATGATATTGCCAATTCACTAGATTTAAAACTTAGTTTTACTGATAAAAGAGCACGTTTACATTCTGTTTCTATAGATGGGGCTTTAGATTATTATTCTTCTGCATCTTCTGATAAAATAGATCCTCGTTCGGTTTCATCTGCTTCCACAACAGACCTACACATTTATCCTAGTATTTCCTATAACAGAAAAGACGAGGCTAAACATAGTGCCATAGGCTTTGGATTAGCATATTCTACTGAATGGGATTATAAATCCTATGGCGGGAATGTAAATTTTACAAAAAGTTCAAAAGACAACAATACAGAATTAACTTTAAGGCTTGGAGCTTTTTTTGATACTTGGATGGCAATTTTGCCCTATGAGCTTCGTCCCAAAAATTATCCTTCAGGAGCTGAAGGTGACCAACAGGGAATTGCATACAAACCACGTAATTCCTATAGTATTTCAATAGGACTTTCTAGGGTGGTTTCTAAAAGGTTGCAATTAATGCTTATGGCCGAACCATCTTATCAGGAAGGTTTATTAAGCACGCCATTTCATCGGGTATATTTTTCCAATAATACCCTTAAAGTTGAGAAATTGCCTGGTCAAAGATTAAAACTTCCCGTAAGTATAAGAGCTAGTTATTTCTTAGGTGACAAAATCATTTTACGTACTTTTTACAGATATTATTTTGACGATTGGGAAATGAGTGCTCATACTATAAGTGCAGAAGCTACGCTAAAAGTTAATTCTTTTTTATCTGTAACTCCCCATTATCGGTTCAATAACCAAACTGCGGTAAAGTATTTTGCACCCTATAAAAATCATTTGTTGTCAGACAATTATTATACAAGTGATTATGATATTTCTTCATTTAAAAGTGGTTTTTGGGGGGCTGGATTACGTATGGCTCCTCCTGGGGGTATATTAGGAATGCGGTGGTGGAATACTTTAGAAGTACGATATGGGCATTACAATCGGTCAAATGGTCTAGTTTCGAATATAATTTCTTTGAGTACGAAAATTAAATAATTGGTTTACCTAACATAGGTATTCAACGATGAATTGCGAATTTATAAAAGAGGAGAAATTAAATTAATACCTTCTAATTTTGATTTTTCAGAAGTTTATTTTCTTTAAAGAATATTAGGCACATGATGTAAATTTCAACCTCCAATTTGTCTCTTCTCTACCAATTCCCTAAAGGCCTTTTTATAGGTTTCAGATATTGGGATGGTGGTTTTATTTATTATCAAACGATCTTTTTCTATTTCTGTAATAGCCGAAAGAGCTATTATAAAGCTATTATGCACTCTTATAAACCGATCTTTAGGCAATGTGGATTCCAATGATTTCATAGTTTGCAAGGATACAATTTTTTTTTGAGGAGTATAAATGCAAACGTAATCTTTTAAGCCTTCAATATACAAAATATCAGAAAAATTAACTTTAATAAGTTTGGTGCCGTCTTTAATAAAAAAATAGTCGGATGGGTTTAAAACAATCGATTCATTGGTATCTATTTTTGCTGGGGCAAGCACATGAAGACTATCCAGTCGGGTAATACCTTTTTCTATAGCTTTAAGAAATCGTTCAAAACTAATTGGTTTTAAAAGATAATCGTACACGTCTAACTCATACCCTTCTAATGCATATTCTGAATATGCAGTGGTTAGTATTATTAAAGGTTTATTTTTTAATAGTTTGAGAAGCGTAATTCCCGTTACCTCCGGCATTTGAATATCGGAAAAAAGAATATCTACGGAGTTTGCTCTTAAATACTCTAATGCATCAAGGGCATTTGAAAAAGACTGTTTGAGTTCAAGTCGCGGTATTTTTGAAATATAGGCGGATAATAGATTTCTAGCCAAGGGCTCATCTTCCACTATTACACAGCTATATATTACCATTTTTATAGGTCTATTTT
>DAIQBE010000684.1:0-2065 GCA_036781325.1 Leadbetterella sp.
CGGTTTAATAAATTAGGTTCGGCTCTTTCTAATTCGGAAATTATATAGGTTAAAGCCTCATTTCCTCTCAATATTTCAGAAACTTGACCCGGATCTTCTTTTTTAAATGCTATTCCATATAAATCAAAAATTAACATGTTATAAAATGCCCTCATTCCGATGGCTTCGGCTAAATAAGTTTTTGAATTTGCATCATTAATACTTGGAAGCGAAGCAATGGCTGTTACACATCTGGAGATGGATTGAACAAGGGGATTCCATGTGTTTCTAACGTTAGCGTTATTACTGGTATACGTATGTTTATGTAATTCTATATATATACCATTATCACCCCAATCTGTACCCCCGCGATAAGGTAATATTGCCTCGTCTGATGAAATTTGCTGTAAAGCAAAATAAGTGGTATGTTGATAGATAGTTGGTAATAGTGCATAAACTGGGGCAATAAGTCCATTTGCAGCATCTTTTTCTGAAACTATAGAGCTGAATGTCTCATCTAAAACTTGTTCTTCCAAATTGGTGCAACCGTTTGTTAGTACAAAAAAACCAGCTGCTGTTAAAATATATTTTAGTATTTTATTCATTTTTTTTATTGATTAAAGTCCAAGATTAATTCCGAAAATCACAGATCTAGCTTTAGGATAGGTCTGATAGTCAATACCATAGGAAGAAACGCCGTTTACCGCTCGGTCGGTATTTACGTCAGGATCGTACCCATCATACTTTGTAAATAGCAATAAATTTTGACCGGTGATACTTAGTCTTAAGTTAGGTAGCCATTTTTCAATACCTAATTTTTTAGTATTAAAAGTATAACCCAAGGCTGTATTGTTTAACCTGAAAAATGCAGCATCTTTTAAAAACCGTGTGCTAATTGGTGCTGAGTTATTAACAGATTCTTCCGCATATTTTGTAGCCTCATTCGTAGTATTTACACCTTTTGAAAGTCGTAATTTGTAAAAATTAGCATTGGTGGTATTGTCATATATTTTATTTCCTGACACCCCATTAAAATTAACTGCAAAATCAAAGCCCCTTACAAAAATACTTCCATAAATATTGAATATTTTATTAGGCAAAGCGGTTCCGGCTGCAATTCTGTCATTGTTTCCTACTATTCCGTCGCCATTTACATCTCGATATTTACTTAAGCCCTTTTCATCAAAACCGATAAATTCTTGTAAAAAGAAGGTACCTATGGGTTGGTCGTTTACATAGCCATTAATAGTGGCTGAAGAAAGTCCTGATCCAGAAGCAGAGCCCGAAGGAATAACAGTATAGGGAGACTTTTTAACTACATTATTAATAAATGTAATATTTCCACCTATTTCATATCTGAAATTGTTATTCACTTTTTTTCTAAATAATAGATCAATTTCAAGTCCTTTATTTATTATATTCATATCTGCTACATTCGTCCAAAAAGTACCAGCAGGTTGCACTGGGTCAGTAGGAATAACTTCTAGTAAAATATCTTGGGAAACCTTATTGAAATAGTCCACTGTTCCGCTTAATGCTCCGTTGAAAAGTCCAAAATCTAAGCCCACATCTATTTGTGAAGAAACCTCCCATTGAATATTTGGATTAGCTAATCTAGAATAGGTAGTTCCTGCTGGATAAACATTACCGCCATCCAAAGGATAACTAGTTGTGCCTGAAACAGACGAGGTAAATAAGGCTTGGGTAATTTTTGAAGGAATCTCTTGATTACCCGTTAGGCCCCAACCCGCTCTAAGTTTTAAATCTTCAAATGGTGTTGATTTCATGAATTCTTCCTCAGAAATTCTCCAACCCACTGAAAATGAGGGGAAAACACCGTACTTATTGTTTGAACCAAATTTTGAAGAACCATCTACTCTTACTGTTGCGGTGGCCAGGTATTTATCGTTAAATTCATAATTTAATCTAGAGAAAAACGACTGTAGCTCATTTACGATAGCATAACCCGTAGGCTTGTTATTTACCAGAGTCAAATCTTGACCAAGGCCGGGGTTATATTTTGGTTCTATGCCATTTAATGGAAACTTATTAATACTATTTGATCGCTCTTGAATGAAAATCTTTT
>DAIQBE010000685.1:0-2059 GCA_036781325.1 Leadbetterella sp.
ATGTAAATTCTAGATTTCCATGATGAAGGGACCCAGTACAATCCACACCCTCTTCATCTGGTTTTAAATCTTTTTTTTCTAGTAGTGCCGCCATAGTAGCAAGTTTGAAAGTAGAGCCGGGGTCAGTGCCGTATTTGACCGCGTAATTTTGATCTTCTAAATAGTTTATTTCTCCCTCATTGTTGATTGTTCGTGTAAGATTGGCTATAGCTTTAACTTCGCCAGTTGCTATTTCCATAATTACTGCTGAGCCATATTTGGCTTGTTTTTGAAACACCTGATTTTTTAATGCTGTTTCAACAATATCTTGAAAATTTACATCTATAGTGGTAACGATATCTAAGCCAGGTTCCGAATCTAAGTCTGATTCTGAGTTTACGGGTTTATATATTCCTCCCGCCATTCGTTCATAAAATCCTTTACCGTCTTTGCCTCTCAAATAGTTTTCAAAACTGGCTTCTATTCCAAAATCACCAATTTTTTTATTTTTCTTATCCATTTTTCCTATAGTTCGCATAGCAAGATTGTTAAAAGGTAAGAAACGAAATTCTTCCACTTCAAATCGTCCTCCTCCTTTGTTTTGGCCTTCTCTAAAAAGCGGGAATGTTTCGATTATGGTTTTTTCAGTATGATCTAATTTTCTATTTCCTAATTCAATAAACCTAAGTTTTGCCTTCCTGGCACTAGTTATTTTTTCTTTATATTCATAGAAACTTTTATCACCATAAAATTCTGAAAGTTTTATTGCCAAAGTATCTAAGCTTTTTTCAAAAAGTTCTGTTTTTGCTTGAGATGGATCCAATACTGTGGAGTATTTTGGAATAGAAGTTGCGAGCAAGCTTCTTCCATCTGATGCATAAATATTCCCCCTAGTGGCATTAATGATTCTCTCTTTCATCTGAGTATCCACTACTTTTGCTAATAGTTCTTTCTTTTTAGTAGTTTGAAGATATATAATTTTGGAGGCTATTGCTATTGCAATAAGTGTAATAAGATAGATAGTCCACCTGGACCTATATTTTATTTGTTCTTTTATTGTATTTTTATTTGACATTTTAATTGACGTTTTTGGGTTTACCGTAAAAAATCAAGGAGCCATTACGTTGGCAATGATTTTAATAGGGGGCGTTTTGCTCTTATCAAAATCTCGGTTTAGAAGCTTTTTTTCTACTTCTGATTGCTTACTTGCATACATATATCTCGATTTGTAAGAGATATAAGCTGCTCTTTGCTCATTTACTTGCCTTTCAGTTTTATTTAGTTTTCTAAGCAGATGGTCGAAATTGTGTTGAAAATAAATGTAAATTAAAATGAGAAACATGATCCAAATTGTTTTTCGGAGTGTAGTTGGAGAAAGTTTTTCATCAATCTCAACTTTTTTATTGATCCAATTTGCTAAAGGATCTACTATATTAAAATCAAAGGATTTTGAACGGGAGGTTTCTACCCGTCTTCTGGGACGATTGCTGGGCATAACAATATTTTTTTATAGGGGACCTTTTGGGTCGTGAAAAGCACTTCTCAAAATTAATAAAATATTTTAAAACAATTTTATACTTGTCGTTAAAAAATTATTGTTTTCTATTAAATCGGAAATAATTATTCTGGTTTTACCGCGATTCTTAATTTTGCACTTCTTGCTCTTGGATTTTGCAAAAGTTCTTCCTCCGAAGCCTCGATTGGTTTTCTAGTGATAGATTGAAGGGGCTTTATTTCATTGCCAAAAAAGTCTTTTTCTACATCACCACTAAATTTTCCACTTCGAATAAAATTTTTAACGGGTCGGTCTTCTAAGGAATGATAGGACATAACCACAAACCTTCCGTTTGGAGCTAAAATTTCAGGTACTTGTATCAAAAAATCTTCCAATACTTTTAGCTCTTCATTAACTTCAATTCGTAATGCCTGAAAAACCTGAGCAAAGAATTTATGCTCTTTTCCTCTTTGGCTATAACCGCTTAAAGCATTTTTTAAATCGTTAACGGTATGTATTTTTTGGATATTTCGAGCATTTACGATTGCATTGGCAACTGTTTTAGCATTTTTAAGTTCACCATAC
>DAIQBE010000686.1:0-2059 GCA_036781325.1 Leadbetterella sp.
ACTCCCTCAACTTCTACAGGAATGCCCTTGGCATCTTTTATCATTCGTATGTTTAACATAAATTGCCTTAGAGCGTGATCTTTTCTTTTTACAGTAATTCCGAAGTTTGAAATGTTTCCTGTTTTTAAAAGGCTTTTTATATCTTGAGAAGAATCGCTAGCTTTTTCAAAAAATTTATCCACTTTTTGATTAATTACTTCTTCCACAGTATATCCTGTATGGGTAAAAACAGAAGGAGAGATCATTGTAATATTTCCAGCCAAATCAGTTCTATAATAAATATCTATAAATGATTCAATCGTATTCCTGAATTTTTCTTCGCTTTTTTGAATATTTATAGAAGCATTTTTCTTTTCTGTAATATTCCTAGCAATACCCGAAACTTCTTCTATTTCTCCATTTTCCGCACTTAATATTGGATTTAAGTAAAATTCAAACCAATTACTCCCTCCGTCAATTTCGCCCCAATGCATTTCAAAATACTGAGGAATCCCTTTAAAAGCATAATTATATTTTTCTCTTAATTTGGGTCTATCATCCGGTGCTATTAATTTCCATCCTAACTTCTCAGTGCTCATATTTATTTCAGGTGGAATTCCTAGTTGGTTAAAAATTATGTTATAATAATTTTTATTAAAAGAGCTTAAGTGTCTTTTTAAGTTAACTGTCCAAATATAATGTGAACTACTATCAAAAATGGCATTTAATCTTGCAGTTTGCAATAGTAGATTTTCCTCGGCTTTTTTACGCTCCATTGCTATTGCAATTTGTCCAGAGACGAATTCTAAAAGTTCTAGGTCTCTACTCGAAAACTTGTTTTCATCTGAATAAGATTTGATGCCGATAACACCAATGGTTTTTTCATTTATTTTTAAAGGTACCATCATTTGAACCGCAGGCAAAATGGTGCCATATATAAAAAGTTTTTCTGTTTCAATAAGTCTTTCAAGGTCTATTTTGTTGAATATAAGGGGCTTATTTTGGAGCATTGAATATTCAATTAGCCCATTACCCAGGTTTCTTCTTAAATAGTTTTTGTCTTTTTCATAATATTCGTCTACATGATATGGAAAATAAATACTGTTGGCTTCAGGTTCATAAACTGCCACAAAAAAATTATTAGCATAAATTATTTTTTGGAGATTCTGTTGAACTTGAATTAAAAATTCCTGAATATTTTTTGTATTTAAGTTACTTTGGGCTATTGAATAATATAGATTTTGGGCAGCTTCAGCTCGCCTTCTTTGGGTAATGTCTCTTAAAATACATCGAAATGAGGTGGGTTCCCCTTTTACAAACCTACAGTTTACATCACCCGAAAGATAAACTTTTTTCCGTTCTTTCGTACGTAACACCAATAAAAATTCATTTTTTGGCACACCATTTTGAATCTGCTTAAAATCTTCTAAAATGGCTTCCTTGTGTTGAGGATGTAAAATATTTTCAATCTTTAAAGTTTTAAGGTCATTCCTGCTGTAACCAATGGTTTCGATAAACGCATTGTTTACAAACATAAATTCTCCCTCAATAGAAAGCATTAGTATTATTTCTGAAGTATTATCTACAAAATCTTGGATTAAATCAAAGTTATCAAGGGTAGGCTTGTCTGTATCTATATGCTTGAGTTTGTTCATCTGAAATTCAAAAAGGTAATTAATCTTAAATCTAATTAATTTATGCTTAATTTTGATAACGTTTTTTTTTAATTATCCATTTATTTAATAAAATTTTGCAGAAAGTAAGGGCTAAAAAACATCTAGGGCAGCATTTTTTAAACGATTTAAGTATTGCTAAGAAAATAGTTGAGTATTATACAAATGAATTTAAAGATAAAAAAGTGCTTGAAATTGGACCAGGAATGGGCGTTTTAACTGCCTTTTTGTTGGATCGAAAAGATGTTGAAACGCACGTAATTGAAATCGATGTGGAGTCTGTAGCATATTTGGAAAAGAACTATCCAGAATTAAAAAGTAATATTCATGGAGGCGATTTTTTAAAATTAAATTTAGAGGATATATTAACTTTAGAAAAGGGGGAAACAATGGGTATAATTGGAAAT
>DAIQBE010000687.1:0-2049 GCA_036781325.1 Leadbetterella sp.
GAGCCGCCAGATGGATAGAAATAAATTGCCTGATATGGGCAAAATATGGAGTGAGGATGCCGTTCAAAAAAACACTAGCACCTCTATTTATGGCCAAACCACTACACTTTCTGAAAGTAAACTAGATGAAAACATTTTGTATGCTGGCACAGATGATGGTCTAATTCAAATAACTACAGATGGTGGTAAAAACTGGACAAAAGTTGATAATATTCCAGGCATTCCTTCCATGAGCTATATCCCTCAAATAATATGCTCTCAACATGACAAAAATACGGCTTATGTGGTTTTTAATCACCACAGGTATGGAGATTTTAAACCCTATTTAGTAAAAACCACAGATGGTGGAAAAACTTGGACTTTAATAACCAATTCCTTGCCAGAAAGGGGTTCCATTTACACCATTGCAGAGGATCATGTTGACCCTAATTTGCTTTTTGTGGGCACTGAATTTGGATTATTTGCTTCCATAAATGGAGGAAAGAAATGGAGCCAAATGAAAAATAACCTTCCGGTAATTGCAATAAAAGATTTAGAAATTCAGACAAGAGAAAACGATTTGGTATTAGCTACTTTTGGAAGAGGATATTATATTTTAGATGACTATTCTGCCATGAGAAGTATAGAAAGCAATACCAATAAAGAAGCGGCTATTTTTCCTATTAAAAATTCATGGATATTTAATGAGTCAAACCCATTGGGTGGAAGAAATAATGGTACCCAAGGCGATACGTATTGGACGGCGAACAATCCTCCCTTGGGAGCGGTAATCAAATATCAAGTGAAAACAGTTCCAGTATCATTAAAAGATCAAAGGAAAAAGAAAGAAAAAGCATTAATTGAAAAAAATGCTTTAACAGGTTATACTTCCCCAGATTCTATGATGGCGGAAGATAATGAATTAATGGGCTTTCACCTTATTAGTATTTTAGATGATAAGAAGAAAGTTGTTCGAAGATATCAAGTAAAACCTAAAGTGGGATTAAATGAATTTGTTTGGAATTTTACCCAAGCAAATGGTTATTCTATTAATACTAAAAGTAATTCTGGCTCAAACGATGGCTTTCCAGTTTTACCTGGCAAATATTTTGCTCAGCTTAGCTATTTTAATGGAAGTTCCGTGACAGAATTAACCGCTCCAGAAGTTTTTGAAGTTAAAAGTTTAGGTTTAGCAAGCATGCCTGTTTCAGATCAAAAAGCAATGGAATTGTTTGTTTCCGAAATAAAGGAGTTTGCTCTTGTTGTCAATGGAGCAAGCGACCATGTTGACTATTTAAATGAAAAACATCAGGTTCTTAAGGCAGCAGTTTTGGGTGTTTCAACCGCCGAATTGGCAACCTTAAAGACGTTAAGAGAAATTGAAAAACAATTGCAAAAAATCAAATTAGATTTAAATGGAAACGAATCGCTTGAAAAAAGGCAATTTGAAGTTTTACCAGGCATAAAAAGTAGACTTAACAAAGTTATTTTTGGTCTTTATGGTCATTCTAGCGACCCAACAGGCTCCCAAAAGCAAAATTTAGCATTCACTAAAAAGCTATTTTTTGAGACTTACAAAAGCATAAAAAGTGTAGATTCATCATTAAAAGAAGTCCAAATGAGCTTAGGAAAAACTCCTTATATTCAAGGGTATTTGCCAGAGTGGGACGGGAAATAAAGAGATGGCTTATTTCTTGAAAAAAAATGGGAGGAAAGAAAAACTTTGCTCCCATTTTTTTATTGTTAAAGAAATTTATCCCAAAAACATTCGCTATTTAAATGCAATCAAGCAGATAAGAGATTTTTTAACATTCGTTTAATTTATCATCTTAAAACTGTAACTCCTCCAGATTTCTTGGTGACCTCTCCTTTGAAGTCTGTTGCTATTATTTCATAAAAATAGGAATCCGGGGGAACTGGCGTTCCATTTTTTGTACCATCCCAGAATGTTTTATAGTCGTCTGATTGAAAAACCATACTTCCTGTTCTATTAAATATTCTTATTTTAAAGGTATTTACAAATATAGCATTAATAACAAAAAGGTCATTTTTGCCATCCCCATTAGGTGT
>DAIQBE010000688.1:0-2048 GCA_036781325.1 Leadbetterella sp.
TAGAAATTTCATTTAAATTTGAAGCACTTACCACAAACTTTTTATTAGTTTCCACTCTTTTAAATACGCCAGTCGCTAAAAAAACGTCTAAATCATCCTCACTTTTCTTTGCAGACAGAAAAGTAGGATATAGTGCCCCGTTTTGTGCTCCAGATTTAAAGTGTACCCCAACATAAAGCGGTTTCCCACCGTCTTTTAAAGTCTCATCTACATTAATACTTATCTCTTCAGATTTATTACCAGTGTAATTAATCCAATTTCCGCCCAAAATCGGATATTTCTTTAATTCTGGAAGCACTGCCCCATTTAGAGAAAGATTTTTAAAAGGAGCTAACATCGTAATATCTCCTTTATATAGTATTTTGGGAGACAAATAAATACTGTCTTTCTCTGTTACTTTTGCCCTTGCAATGGTAGAAAGCCTGTTAGAAGATTTTGAGTTTAATAAATTTCCATCAGGTCCTATTTCAGCAAATTCAAAATTGCCTAGTTTAATATTAAACGTATCGGAACTTACATTTACAAATTGATAATCTGCATTTCCAGAAAATGAAAGTTTAGAATTAATTTTAACAGTTGCATTGGTTAAAACATGAAATTTATTGAGGGTGTCAGCAATTATTTTAGCCTTCGTAAATGCCTCCAGCATTCCGTCTTTTTTTACAGCCACCAGCCCATTTCTGGGTACAATTGCCGCATCTACGGAATTTATGCTTTCTACCCCTGAAATATTCAAATTTAGCTCTGCTATATCATAAGTGGCTGCGGTTCCATTAAATTTCAGGCCATATTGAGTTGGAGACGTAGATTTAAACTCAGAATTTTCAAGTAATCCAGCCATTGTAATTTTTTTGGACTTGATATTCCAAACTGCATTGTCGATGGTAGTGATATAGGAGGAATAAGGAAACTCCAATAAAGATTTTTGACTTGTATCAAATCCTTCATTTTTAGAAGATATTTTTGCTATTGCCGTTTGCACATTAAAATCAACCCCAACGAACTTGCCAGAAAATACAGGTTTTGCATCTTTTTCCGCCGATTTTATATTTACAATAGAATTCTCAGCTAAAAATCCAGTTTTATTAAACTTGAAACTCTCCGATTTTGTATCTGAGTCTTTTCTGTCTAAAAATCCGTTTCCAAATAATCCTTTTTGCTTTAAGAGTAAGGAACCAGTTAAGACTGATGAGGCGGCATAAAAACTAAATCCTTTTTCAGAAGCGATACTCATACTATCCAATTTGGGCTCCCAATATAATTTATATTCAGAAATTGTAACTTCTGGAAAATAACCCCCAGAAGCGAAAGTAGATTCCGTTATTTTTCCTATCTCTCCTTTTGCATTTAAATAGTCTTCAAAAAGATTAATTTCCTTAGCATTAAATTTTCCAGCTAGGTGTGTTATTTCTCCAGAGGTTTTTATTCCTCTTTTACTTAACACTATCTCCGATTCCGCTCGTAAAGTAGATTCAGTTCCATAAACTTTATAAGGAACCTTTGGTTTATGCTTTATGCCAACACTAGTATCTGGCAAAACTACTAAGTTTTCTTGTATAGGTTTGAAAATATTTCCACTATAAAATATGCCAGGAATTACCGGATTTACACTATTCAAACTATCAATTTTTAATGTACTAGCTTTAAAATAAACCTCTTTTTCAAAAGTCTGATTTCTTCCAGGTTCGTTAAAATATACCAAAACTCCATCTTGAATATCTAATTTAGGGTATTCAGATAGTTTTTTTCTACCTGACTTATTATCGGGACTATTCAAATAAAGAGTTCCCGTTTTCCCATAAACCATATGTCCACCAATTTCTACTTTACTCCCTTTTTTAAATAAATCTAAAGGAATAAACCGAATAGAATCTATCCGTTTTAGTTTTACTAAAAATAGCTCATATTGAACTTCAAAATCACCAAAAAATCTATAATTTTTTACAACAATCTCTCCGTTAAACCTAAAAATCTTATTCCCAACAATTTGCATGGATTGATCTTTAGGTATAAAATTAATTCCAAGCGAGTCGCTTAGCTTAAAATCT
>DAIQBE010000689.1:0-2037 GCA_036781325.1 Leadbetterella sp.
TTCTGCATTTGCCAGCTGTACTTTTTTGCCTCTATCGTGCTGCTGAGCATAAAATATCTGATAAACTGGCTTATTTAAAATCTGCACCAATCGAACATCAAGAATAAAATTGATGGTATCTTTTTGTTTTATTTGTTGAATAATAGATGATGGATTTGCTAAAGTTAAATCCGCAGTCAAGGGATGCACATGAGCTTTTTGATGATCGCCATGCACTTCGTCCATATCGGACCAACTGAAATACAGCCCACCCACTGTCCAAAACAAAAACTGAATGCCTAAGATTAAACCCAACCAACGGTGCGTTTTTCTTATTTTTCTGTGAAATTCTACTTTTTTCATCTGCTCTTTAAAGATCTACTTTTTAGCTACTGGCTCCGTAAGATCCATGCCACATTTAGAGCATTTCTCATCTTTCTTACCAGTGATTTCTGGATCCATAGAGCATGCATACATTTGAGTAGAGTCTGCTGCCGAAGTTCCAATATCGGCCTTAGAATCGGATGATTTATGATTACAAGAGGTCAAAACGGTAGCCAAGACTATGGCTGAGATTATTACATTTTTCATTTTATATGATTTATTTAGGTTTTGAAATTATTGACAACATGTTTTTATAAGCGGAACGCAACATTGAATCTTTTGAAAATACATTTAATAAGATTCATTTTTATAATTTAATTGATCTAAGTCTTAAAGCATTGGTAATAACAGAAACTGAACTAAAGCTCATGGCCAATGCTGCTAGCATGGGTGAAAGCAATAGTCCAAAAAATGGATAGAGTAATCCTGCTGCTACTGGCACTCCCAAAACATTATAGATGAAAGCAAAAAACAAGTTTTGTTTGATGTTGCTCATCACTTTATGGCTGAGATTCTTGGCTTTTACAATCCCTTGCAAATCACCTTTTACCAAAGTGATAGTGGCACTTTCAATGGCTACATCGGTGCCTGTTCCCATAGCAATACCCACATCCGACTGTGCCAAGGCAGGAGCATCGTTTATTCCATCGCCAGCCATGGCCACTACCTTACCTTGCTTTTGAAGGATTTTTATTTCATTGAGTTTATCCTCAGGTAAGCACTCAGCCTTGAAATGCTTCAGGTTTAATTGTTCGGCTACAGCCTTGGCTGTGTTTTTATTATCACCAGTGAGCATTATCACTTCAATTCCTTTTTCCTGCAATGTCATTATCGCTTCCCTACTACTTTTCTTAATAGCGTCGTAAATAGTAACATAACCCACCGCTTGACTTTCCACCGAGATATATGAAACCGTTTTACCCTTTTCTTGCTCGTATTTTACCTGTTCCGCTAGTTTTGAACCAATGGATATAGAAAATTGCTCCATCAATTTAATATTGCCCAAGGCAACTTTTTTGCCTTCCACAGTTCCAATTACTCCTTTTCCAGCGATGGCTTCAAAATCATTGACTTTAGAAGGCGAAACGTTATTATTTTTACCGTATTTCACAACTGCTTCAGCAAGTGGATGTTCGCTGTATTGGTTTAAGGAGCTGATGTATTGTAGCAAATCGCTCTCATTTTCTTTTTCGGTGGCTACCAATTTTTCTACCGATGGTTTTCCTTCGGTAATTGTACCCGTTTTATCAATTATCAGCGTATTTACTTTATCCATTTTTTCGAGGGCATCGGCATTTTTTATCAAAACACCTGATAGAGCTCCACGTCCCACGCCTACCATGACAGACATAGGTGTTGCTAATCCTAAGGCACAAGGGCAAGCAATTATCAATACTGCAATGGCATTTACAAAAGCATACACATAGGCTGGATCTGGTCCAAAAATTGCCCAAATAGCAAACGTGATCACCGAAATAAGCAGGACAATTGGCACAAAGTATTTAGAAATCTTATCTGCAAGTTTTTGAATTGGGGCTTTAGATCTGCTTGCAGTATTTACCATGTGTATTATTTGCGACAATAGCGTATCCGCACCTACTTTTTCAGCTTTCATTAAAAAAGACTTGGTTCCGTTGATTGTTCCAGAACTCAATTTGTCTCCAACTACCTTAT
>DAIQBE010000690.1:0-2017 GCA_036781325.1 Leadbetterella sp.
GCAAGCAAATGGTCTATATCCAGTCTAAATTAAATTTAATCTACATGAACTCTTTCATGAACTCGAAGTCTGCAAATATTTGGGAAAGTTTTATCGCAGTTTTGAAAATGACATTTGAAATTATATCTTCTTGTAAAGGTCTGAAGTTTTCATACCCCCAATATTTATTGAGTATTTCTAGGGGTGTTGACTTACTTTGCATGCAAAATAAAAAGTTTTGTGTAAATATCTTTATTAATATTCAAATGGTTTAAACCCAAGCTAATTAATTTTTAATACATAATAAAAGGTACAAATAGCAAAATATTTAAGAAAATAAATAGCAGTAGTCTCAGCCTTTAAAAATTTTCCATTTACCAAATTTTTGAGCGGCATAAATGCTTCTTTGACCTGAAAAAAAATACGCTGTAAAACAAGCAATGGAAATATAAACTGCTGTATGATAACCAAATAACTCAATTCCTAAGAATGTGCTTGCAAATGGAGTATTTGTTGCCCCCGCAAATACTGCTACAAATCCTATAGCGGCTAAAATAGAAATAGGAAATGGTATAAATACAAACAAAGCACTTCCTAGGGTGGCACCAATGAAAAAGAGAGGAGTAACTTCACCTCCTTTAAATCCAACACTTAAAGTAAACGCCGTTAAAAGGATTTTAATAAAAAATATTTCGGGACTTTGACTCGAAATAAATGAATTTTCTATGGTAGGAATACCTAAACCCATATATTTATCGGTATCAAAAAGTAGAAAGATAAGTAATAAAATTAGACCTCCAATAGCTGGTCTTAAAGGTGGAAATTTAATTAAATTTTGAAATTGCTTGGCTATAAATTCTGCTAGAATTTTATAAAAGTAAGAGGCTAATCCACAAGAAAAACCAATTAATATGCAATAAAGTACCGTAATTCCATTCATTTCAGGCAAAATATTAACTACATACACGGTATGTTTAGCACCTAGAAATAAGCAAAAATAATGAGCGAAATAGGAGGAAAAAACAATGACAGGAAGGAAATAAATTTTTATTTTATCAAAAAAGAAAATTTCTAATGCAAAAATGGCCCCTGCAAATGGGGTTCCAAAAACAGAACCAAAGCCCGCACTTACTGCTGCAAGTAATAATAAGCTTCTGTCTTGAATAGTCAATTTAAAAACTTTGGAAAGTTGATCAGAAATCGAAGCGCTTATCTGAAGAGCTGTTCCTTCTCTTCCCGCCGATCCTCCAACTAAATGCGTTAAGAGGGTTGAGAATAGAACCATAGGAGCCATTTTGTATGAAATGGTATGTTTTGGCTTGTAAATTTCTTCTATTAATTTGTTATTTCCTTTGGCTTCCTCTGTTCCAAAATAATAATAAGCTAGACCAATACATAAACCAGAAATAGGTAGAAAGTAGATAAAGAATGGATTTGAATTTCTAGCATTTGTAGTGATATCCAGCAGACTTAAAAAAATATAAGACCCTAAGCCACCAATTAATCCTATTAGCAAAGTGATTAAAAACCATTTGGCCGTATTTTTCCATATCATGGGCAACAGTATTTTAGAACTCAAAAAAATAATTTTGAAACATCTTTCATACTTTTTATTTTTAAATCTGCGATTTCGTATTCATGTTTTTCATAAAACTGAGAATCAGGCACAGCTACCACTTTTGCTCCCGAGGCCTTGGCACCTTTTACCCCGTTTATTGAATCTTCAAAAATAATGCAATTTCCAATAGGAACATTCATGTTTTTTGCAACTGTAAGATATACTGCTGGATCGGGCTTATTATGCGCTTCTAAGGTGCCAGAATGATAAAAATCAAAATAGGCGGAAATTCCTAAATTATTAATTGCAATTTCTATCAAATCCATAGGCGATGCAGAAGCCAATCCAATTTTAAAATTTTTAGCTTTAAAATAAATCAAACTATCTAAAATTCCTGGCATGAGTTTAGCCTGAGAAGCCATTAAATTCCTTATTTCTAAAAATAATTCTTGTTCAATTTGAAATAAAGTTTTACCCTTC